>CAZGKA010000046.1:0-4394 GCA_964525965.1 uncultured Nitrososphaerota archaeon | reverse complement strand
TGTAAGCCCTGCTGTTGGCGTAGCTTATGGCCGCGTTGAACGGGTCCGCTGGAGGTTTCCTGGTCCTCCTCCCCCGGTATCCGTACTCCTCGGGGATCACCAGGGACAGGGCCTGAAAGTAGATCTGAGCTGCCCTCCCCTCCAGGTTCATCAGATCTGTCCTTATCCCATCCAGGTGTCCCTCAACCTTTTCTACCTCCTTCATGATGCTCTTTATCCCATCAGCAGCCGAGGTGAGCTTCAATTTTATTTCTCCCGATCTGTTCCTGGCCAACCTGCTGAGCATCGCCGCTCTCGAGATCATGGTGGCCCTGACGAACGTCTTGGCCAGATAAACCCCTCTTTCATCGTCGTAGGCCCTTATCTGCTCCCTCCTGGTCCTAGCGGTTCCACCGTACTTGGCCGGGAGCACCATGGCCAGGGGCTCCCTGCTCCCCTGGATGATCACAGTTATCCCCCTGGCGGAGAGCTTGGCCAGGAGGTCGGAGGTCAGCAGAACCCCCCTGGATATGCTGACGTCCGCTATCTCGTCCAGGGGTATCTCGTTCACCCTTCCGGAGGAGAAGAAGACGAGCCTCTCCCCCTCGACCCTCAGCTTTATCCCCGGAGTCTCTATCAGGAGAGATCTCTTCACCCCTGCTCACTCCCTCCCGAGGTAGACCCTGTACCCCCTTCCCCTCTTCTTCCTGTGCAGCAGCCCCTGTCTGGCCAGGGCCCTTATCCCCTCAAGGTACAGCTCCTTGGAGACGCCGACCCTCCTCCTGAGATCCGAGTCCCTTATGCTTCCCTCCTCCCTCAGAACCTCCATTATCCTCCTCTTGACGTAGGAGAGGTCTATCCTCACGATCTCCTCTTCCTCCACCTTCCTCTCCTCTCTCACCTCGCTCTCCCGCGCACCTCCTCCCCTGTCCCGGGCTATCCTGACCTCCACCTCCTCATGCTCCTCCCTCCTCTCCCCGCCCTCCTCCAGGACCTCCAGCACAAAGACCTCGTCCACAGACCTTACTCCCCTCCTCAGAGCCTCGCTCAGGCAGGTGCTCGCCATCTTGAGGGCGTTCCTGGGCATTCCTCCGGAGAGCTCGGCTATCCTGATCAGGGCCTCCTCCGTGAAGGGGAAGGAGTCGGAAACCAGACCTTTGGCCTCGGGAGTTCTGAAGGCCCTCAGGTAGCCCTTGAGCATCTCGACAACCTCCCTGGTGCTCAGCCTCTTGAGGGAGATCCTGTCTGAGTCGGAGATCCTGCTGTCGAGCGCCGGATTGAGGAGGGAGAGGCTCTTCTCGGGATCCTTCAGGACTATCGTCGTGGCTGAGAGGACTAGGAGGGCTCCCTCGGGAAGCTTGTCCAGGAGCTGTCTCAGATCGGAGTAGAACCTCACCAGGTCCTGCCTGCTCGACATGACGAAGGTCTCCTCGAACTCGTCCACCAGGACGAGGAGCTTGTTCCTCCCGAACCTCCACAGGAGGTCCACCAGGACGACCAGGGCGTCCACAGCGCTGGAGCTGTTGAGGCTCTCCGAGACCTCCATCCTGTCCAGCTCCTCCCTGGAGAGATCGAGTCCCTCGATCCACCTCAGAGCAGCCATGTCCCCGGCCATCAGGTGGGCCAGAGCTCTCTCCATGTCCGGGAAGGATCTCACCCTGGGTGGCGGGGCCCTGTGGGCCTGAGCAGCGAGGAGGACCAGGAAGTCCCTCGTGAGCTTCTGCTCCATCGCCCTGACTATGCACCTGTAGAGCTCCAGCATGCTCGCGACCTCCATCCTCTTGATGTAGAGGGGGATCACCCCGGGAAACCTGGCCTGGGCCATGTGCTCCATGTACTTCAGGACGTGGGTCTTTCCCGCTCCGTACTCCCCAACCACCAGCACGATCGAGCTCCCCTCTCCCTCCCTCAGCAGGGAGACCTTGGCCTCCACAGCCCGTTTCAGTTCCGAGTTCCCGCAGAATATGTTAGCGTAGGTTTCCTCGTCCTCATCTCCCACGGGGAAGGATCCGTGATGGGGAAAGGGGTTCTTCCTGAGCCCGTATATTGTGAACTCCCTCAGGTGCTCCACGGGATCACCTCAGCCCCACGAAGTAGATGGCCCTCCCCCTATCGTCCACTAGGCAGTCCCTCCTCACGCTATCCACCGAGGCCGGTGCCGGCGACAGCCTGAACCTGCTCAAAGCCCTGGGCATCAGTTCGTCGAAGAGCTCCCTGCTCATCCCAAGTTCCCCGAGCTCCCTCCTGAGATCGCTCATGCTGATGACTCCGTCCTTCGATCCGGCGAGCAGAGCTCTAACCAGAGATCCCAGGACCTCCCTCGATCCCTCCTCCGTGAACCTGTAGCTCCTTCTCCTCCCGACCCTCGACACGATCCCCAGGTCGGAGGCCATTCTGAGGCAGTAGTTCAGCCTCTTGGCCCTGGTGCTCTCCCCCCTAAGGATCTTGCTGTCGGAGACACCGGCCACGATGATCTTCCCTATCCTCTCGTCCGACAGGAAGGCCCTCCTTATGCTGGCCCTTCTTCCCTTGTAGGTGATCGATCTCCCCCTCTTGGTCCTGGAGACCACCTTCAGGTAGGTAAGGATCGAGAGGGCGGCCCTGACCTTCCACCTCGGAACCCCCGTCTCCCTGGAGATCTCGGATGTTGTCCTCTCCTTCCTGGAGATCCTCCTCCTGACGGACTCCAGAACATCCATACCCGGATAGGAGTAGGACGGCAGGCCGGACAGCTCTATCCTCATCCCATCACCTCGAACCATGAGAGGACCCTCCTGGCCCTGTCGAACGGGTTGACAACAGGACAGGAGATCCTCCCGCTGCTCAGATCACCCTCAACTATCAGAAGTCGGAGGAGGGGTCCGGACATCTCCGTAACGGCCGAGATCAGCTCATCCCGGTTGACGTCCATCTCCCTCCTGAGCTCAGCCAGGAGGTCCATGAGGTCGCAGCTTCCCAACCTCTCGACGACCTCCAGCACCCTCCTCCTCAGCTGGATCCTCTCCGACCATTCCCTCCTCAACTCGCAGAGCTTCTCCCATGGATCCTCATCCGATAGAAGAGCTGATCTGACGGCCTCGAGCGGAAGGCCCTTCGAGAACACGTCCTCGAGCACGGAGGCCAGCTGATCCCACGTCAGGACGGCGACCCCGCGCGCCCTTCCGTAGAGGGAGAGGTCAGCCCTGGCCTCCACCACGATCAGGCAGGAGGCCCACCTCACACCCGCCCCCGATGATGACATGTCTGAGAGCGTCCTCGGATACCTCGCTGCCTGGTCCACGAAGCTCCTCATTCCTCTCTCGTTTTTCAGCTCGAAGAGAGTCCACAGAGGTTCAAACGCTATGACGTCGGGCATTCCCGGGCCGCCGGACCTCTCATCCACGCGACAGCCCGCGAGCCTCAGAACCTCTATCAGGAGGTCGTTGAGCTCCCTCTCGGGACGTCCTGACCTGGCCATCTCCCTCATCTGTTCGATGGATCTGAGCACGGGTTCCGGATCCAACGAGGCCTTCAGCCTCCTGAGCTCGGCCAGAGCTTTACCGAGGAGGGACGTCATCAGAAGGAGCTCGGACTCCCTCCTGAGCGCATCATCCCTGGATGAAAGAACCTCGCTGCGGAATTCCTGGAACACGAGACCGTGCCTGCCGAGGTGGAGATCGAGGATCCTCCTCCAATTGCTCTCTCCGAGAACCTGCATCCTGGATAGCATGTAGACGGTGGCTCCGACCTCTCTCGCTCTTTCAATCAGGGATATGGAGGCATCTGGACAGATGAGGTGGGTGTCGGGGCTGAAGGGGGTCAGATCCAGGTGGTTGGCCCTCCTTTCAACCAAGATAGCCGTGAAGGAGTCTTCCACGCTCACGGTCAGGGGGTTTCTCCTGATGATGACCTCGTAGCCATCTCTTCTCAGGTGTTGGGCAAGATCTCTCAGGGCCTCCCCGGCTGCGGCCATCCTGGAGGAGAGTAGTCTCTGCGCCTCGGAGGCAATCCCTCCTCCGAACTCTGAGCGTGGAGGCGAAAACGCCCTCACGCAACGATAGGTGGAATGAAGGACAACAAATTTATTCCAAATAAGTGAAAAGAGGGAGGAAAGTTGAAGCTCTCAGGTGTTCGGGCACAGCCCCTCCAGGCTTCTTCAACTTACATCACATGAGATAAGTCACCTGCGTCAGAAAGATCCGCGAGGAGGACGTTAATTAGATCCCTGAATGGTGATTTCATGAAAAATGCACATTTGCGGTAGACTTTTGCGTGGTATATGAAAATGATTACATGAATCGTCCTTGGGAGATGTCAGCTTTACAGAGGAGCGGTTGGGGTGTTTTAAGCGAGCCATGTATTGAATCTCTTTCTTACAGCAGGAGAGCTTCCGAAAGGCTTTCTCAGGAGCGTCCACATCGCTGCATCGACGACAG
>CAZGKA010000045.1:0-10143 GCA_964525965.1 uncultured Nitrososphaerota archaeon | reverse complement strand
ACTGCCGTCAGGGTCAGCACTCCGACCATTATACCTATCAGAGTGAGCACCGTCCTCCGCCGCCTGCTCATCATGGCCTTCACTGCGAACCTGACTATGTCGGAGAACCTCAAAGCGTAGCCCCCTCTTCACGATCTCTTGGAGATGAACCTTCCCACGATCAACCCGACGATAATCCCGGCGATGGCCACCACGACGAGGGAGGTCATGCCATACCCCTGAGAGGCGGTCTTCTTCTCGACTGTGGTGATGGTTGGTTTCATCACGGACACCTCCTTCGAGATGTGCTTCACGTAGCCAGGAGCAGCCTCGTAACTTATCTCCACGGTGAGCTTGTCAGGCACCTTCGATGACTCCGGAACCTTGCATGAGAGGAAGAAGCCAGCTGTATCTCCCTCATCCACATCACCCACATAGTTAGAGACGTTGGCACACGGGCCGTTTATCGCCACTACGTTGACGTTCTTAGCAGCTCTGTCTCCCATGTTCGCTAAAGTCCCCGTGACCTTGAGCCTTCCCTCATTGAACGAGGCTTCCATGTTCGTGATGGAGATCTTTGCCTCTTTCATGCTGTTGAATCCTATCGTGAGGCCTTTGCTCTCCGAGACGTAGCTTCCTTCATACAATCTTTTGTAAGATATGGTTGCTGGAAGTGCATAGCTGCTCTGCTGTGACGAGGGGAGCACCTTCACCAGGACGGATTTTGAGGCTCCTGGGTAGAGGTCTCCCACGTATATGGATGAGGATCCCAGGACCAGTATTCCAGAGCTTGACTGCATCGTTATGGTGACCCTTTCTGCCTTCTCGTCGCCCATGTTGCTTATCTTCAGCATCACAGGATTCACCACGCCGGGTCTTAGTTCCGTTCTGTTGACCTGGAGAACGATTTCAGGACCGAGCTCAGATCCACTTCTAAGGAGCTTATATGTGAAGGACTCGGTATGATGTTTTATTGAGCCTCCGGCTTCGTAGGTAACTGAGATCGTTATCGTCGTGAAGTTGTACTGAGAAGCTCCCTTGGGGACCTTCACCCTGATCGGGAACCTGTAGCGCTGATCCGGCCTGAGATACGTGCTGAGGGATGCGGAGGGATTTAGCACCTGAACGAAGTCAGCCGAGGCGGTTATGGAATCAAGCTTTATCTCGTCATCGCCCAGGTTGATGATGCTGAAGTAGAGTTCAGGTGCTGTTCCATCCTCTAGAGATGTCCAGGTGAGCTTCTGTATACGTATCTTGTCTTGGGGAGCAACTTTAAGGGTGAAGCTCAGGTTCTGCGTTTCTTCAACGGCTTTCTTGTACTTAACAGTCAGATTGAATGTGTACTCGCCGGAGGCGGTACTGGGTATCTTCACGGTGAAGGTGAGTGGATAGACTGATTTGGGTGGAACGATAGCGGTCTTCTCCTGGACTTCTGGATATATGACCTCGAAGCTCTTCCCGTCAGGGCTTGTGAGGGGAGAAGGTATGCTCAAATTCACGTATATGAGCTCCACGCTGAAGGTCCAGTTGTTCTTCAGGAACACCGTGAATGTGGACGTTGTTCCGGCTCTTCCGCCCCCTATTTGATTTATGGTCCCCCATCTGACGTATGAGATCTGTAGAACGCCGTCTGCTCCAACTTTGATGGGGGAGAAGATCAGAAGAGATACTAAAAACAAGGACAACAGGAGGAACTTCCTCAAGCAATCACCTCCATAAGATTATGAGCTTACTATAACCCCATCCCTCAATCTAACTATCCTGTCAGACTTCTCGGCCATCCGAGGGTCATGAGTGGCCATTACCACGGTTCTGCCCTGATCAGTCAATGATTTCAGTATGTCCACTATCATCTCCCCCTGCGTGGTTGACAGGTTGCCCGTGGGCTCGTCGGCCAGTATTATCTCCGGGTCGTTTGCCAAGGCCCTTGCTATGGCCACCCTCTGCTGTTCCCCACCACTGAGCTGAGTGGGTCTGTGATCGAGCCTCTCCCCCAAACCCAGCATGGTGAGGAGCTCTTTTGCTTTTTTCCTTCGCTCATCGGGATCCAAACCTCCTATGGCCATTGCTATCTCCACGTTCTCGAGAGCAGTGAGCCAGGGTATCAGGTTGAATGTCTGGAAGACAAATCCTATCGTTCTTCTCCTGAGCTCCGTTGCTTTCTTGTCGCTAAGATCACTCGCGTCGTACGACAGAAGCTTCATCCTGCCCTTGGTGGGCTTCGCGAGAAGACCCATTATGGACAGCAGGGTGCTCTTACCGCTCCCAGATGGACCCATTATGGAGACGAACTCGCTCCTATCTACAGTAAGGTTCACGTTTTTGAGGGCATATAGGACGGAATCCCCGGATCTGTAGGCCTTCCACACTCCTTCTAAGATGTAGGCTTTGTCGCTCATCAGGATCGTCTGTATATCGATATAGAAGCCCTATAAAAAGATTTTTGGTGTTAAAAAATGTCTGTATAGACATTCCGTATTTATGGCATTATGGACAGCACTGCTGCTTTGGCCAGGGTGAGGAGCGGGCTCGGGACGAATCCCAAGAGAATGATCACAGCGGTTCCGAGGAGCATACCTGCTTGAGCAGCTCTTGATGGCTTTCTTTCTGCCGTCAGCCCTCCTCCCTCCACAAAGCTCCATCTGAGTGGTTTTATGTAGTACCATATCGAGATCACGCTGCAGATCACTGCTATCGCCGTGAGCCACCACACACCTCCTCCGACCGCTCCCAAGAAGAGGACGTACTTCGTCCAGAATCCTGCGGTTAGGGGAATTCCTATCATTGCCATAAAGCTTACAGCCATGGAAAATAGAGTCAGAGGTGCTCTCCTTCTGAGACCAGCGAAGTCCTTGAAGTAGTCGGAGCCCGTGATCATCAGCACTTGCATAACAGTTGCGAAGGCCACAACCTTCATCACTGCGTGCACAAAGACGTGAGAGAGACCTCCTACCAAGGAACTAGAGGACAGAGCTGCGAGAGCCATGAGGATATATCCAGCGTGGGCTATGCTCGAGTAGGCCAGCATTCTTCTGGCATTTTCCTGAACCAAAGCAGCTATATTCCCATAGATCATCGTCAGAGCACTTACAGCCGCAATTACCGGTACCCACAGGACCTTTATCGGTAGAAGAGCAACCAAGAATATCTTAAACGCCACCATGAAGGCCATCGTCTTCGTTATAGCGCTTAAAACCCCTCCCACTATGGGGGGAGCTCCCTGATATGTGTCCGGCATCCAGACGAAGAACGGGAAGGCAGCCATCTTGTAGCCAAGGGCAGCTATGAGGAGCACCACGCCCAGCAGAGTGACGGGGTCGCCGGTTATCGCCTGGGAGATCGAGACATAGTTCAGGCTTCCCGTGGACCCGGCGATTAGACCGACGCCGAATATCAGAGCTCCGAAGCTCGCAAGTCCGACGACGAGATATTTCATTCCAGCCTCAGCCCCAAAGGCGTCCTTCTTTATCGACACGAGAACATAGCTAGAGAGGGTGGACAACTGCCAAGCGACGAGCATCGATATGAAGTCATCGGCCGCCGAAGCTAGTACAGCTCCTAGGGCTGTCAGAATGAGCAGGCCATTGTAGAGGCCAGGTCTCTCCGTCTTAATGAGCTCTCCTGAGAGAACTATTATCAGCAGGGATATCCCGACCGCCAAAGAGGCCAGTTTGAAGAAGGGGTTGAGGCTATAGGTGAACAACCGTCCGTCGGGCAGGAGGACGGAGAACATAAGGAGGAGCGCTGATATTAAGGAGGGCAGAGATGCTAACCTATCTGCGTTCTTGAGAAGATCGACAACGAGATCGATAAGCCCGAGGATCAGGACGACAAACACCACGTACTCCAGCAAGTTATCACCCTATCATGCTCAGGGCCACAACCCTGTAGAGCTCAGCTAGAGGAGCAGGGTACACTCCCAGAAGGATTATGAAAGCTGACGGAATGAGAAGTGCCAGGATCTCGGTCACTACCAGATCTTTGGCATTATCTTCGTATCTCTGTTCTCCAAAAACCATCCTCTGGATCATCCAAAGGTTATAAGCCGCGTTGAGGAGCAGACCAGCTATGAGCGGTATTGCGATATAGCCGAAGGCTTTAAAAGCCCCCATGAATGAGAAGAACTCCGCTGGGAACCCGCTTAGTCCAGGGAGCCCGAGGCTGGCCATTCCTCCGAACACAAGGAAGGCGCTTGAGATGGGCATCGCTTTTGTGAACCCTCTGAGGACGGGGATGTCGTAGGAATGGAACCTGTGCTTATAGAACCCGCACATGTTGAACAGCATTCCGTTTATGAGCCCGTGGCTGAACATCATGAACATGGCGCCCACCCATCCGATGACCGTGTGAGATCCCACTCCTATCAGGAAGACTCCCATGTGGGCTATCGAGCTGTAGGCTATCAGCCTTTTGAGGCTGATCTGTGAGATGGCAACAAGAGAAGCGTAGAACAGGCTCAGGGCTCCCAAACCAACAATCCACGTGCTGATCGATGCCGCGGCCTTGGGGAACAACCCGTATCCCATCCTTATTATTCCATATCCTCCGGTCTTCAGGAGGAGACCGGCCAGTATGACGCTTATAGGGGACGGAGCTTCCACGTGGGCGTCAGGAAGCCAGGTATGCAGAGGGACGGAGGGCACCTTTATCAGGTATCCCACGACAAGGAGAGAGCAGAGGATCCTGGCCAGAGCGAAGGGCATGTGTCCTTCGGCCGCTGTCAATGTGGCGTAGTCGAAGGTCCTAATGCCTGTCGCCCAGAAATACTCCAGGTGAACGAATATGAATGTGAAGAGCATCAGCAGGGAGCCTACATGCGTGAATATGAAGAACTTTATGGCCGCGTACCTTCTGTTCTCGCTCCCCCATATGGCTATGAGGAAGTACATCGGGATGAGCTCCACTTCCCAGAAGAGGAAGAAGACGAAGAGATCCATCGATACGAACACGCCCAGTATCCCCGTCTGGAGAACCATTAGCAACAGGTAGTAGAAAGCTCTCCTCTCCTCTATGACAGTCATCGATCCCAGAGCTGCGCTGACGAAGAGAATCGTCGTCAGCAGGACAAGCGTCATTGAGAGACCGTCCACCGAGAGCTTGTAGCTCACTCCGAACATCTGGATCCAGGGATGAACCTCGGTGAACTGCATCTTGTAGGCCTCTGACCAGTTGAACGAGATGGAGAGGTACAGGGCCAGAGCGAAATCCAGAACAGCTCCCAGCGAAGCCACATACTTTGAGAGTCTGTCCCCTGAGAGATAAGCTGCTACGCCGAAAATCGCTGGAAGCCACACTATGAGAGAGAGAAGCATCATTTCACCTCCCTACAGCAGCATTAATAGAAGGAGGAGCACTATTCCCAGTACCAAGATCTCTATGTAGTCCTGCACCACGCCGGTATGGATCCTCCTCATGTAGTCGCCCAGAACCAAGAAGCCCTTGCCTATGGCGTTCACCACACCGTCCACGACCTTCCTGTCGAACCATATCATGAATGGTGACACATACTCCCTGAACAAGGTCGCCAGACCGTAGTAGAATATGTCCGTTCCATACTTCTCATCAAGGAGCTTGAAGAGGAACGTCCTCGTTAGGTCGGGCGGCCTCGAGATGTAGTACATGTAGGTGGCAAGCGCCAGACCAGTAACCGCCAAGGTGAGGGTTATGGGCTCTATCAGGGGCTCGGGGATGTGTACCCTAGAGACCAGAGCCACCACCCTTCCAATTTCAACAACTCCCTCGGAGTACTTGGAGGACAGATAGCCCATGGCTGAGGAGACCTGGGCCATCACATCCTCGCCGAGGAAGCTGAGGGCGAAGGTCGTGGCTACTAGAGCGTACAGAGGTATCAGCATGACTTTGGGGGCCTCATGAACGTGGAACTCCTCTGGAGGTTTCTCCCTCCAGCCGAAGAAGGCCATAAACCACATCCTAAATATGTAGAAAGCTGTAAGAGCGCTCGTCAAAACGGCTAGGAGGTACAATATCATGTCCCCGTTTACCGCAGCGGTCTCTATGACCAGGCCCTTGCTGAAGAACCCGCTGAAGGGTGGTATGCCGGCCAGAGAGAGGCTTCCCACAAGCATCGCTATGGCCGTCAACTTCATGGGCTTCCAGAGACCTCCAAGCTTGCGCATGTCCCTGGTGTCTAGGGTTGCATGGAGAACAGCACCCGAGCACAGGAACAAGAGGGCCTTGAAGCTTGAATGACTGAGAAGGTGGAATATCCCCCTTCCTACTCCTCCCAGCCCGACAGCTAGAAGCATGTAACCGAGCTGACTTATAGTGGAGTAGGCAAGGACCCTCTTTATGTCGTATTCCGTGAAGGCCAGGGTCGCCGCTAGGAAGGCAGTGAGGCCTCCCACGTAGCTGGTGGCGAGCAAAGCCGTGTTGGACGAGGAGACAAACGGAAACATCCTAGCCATCAGATAGACTCCCGCATTAACCATTGTGGCAGCGTGTATGAGCGCACTAACAGTAGTTGGACCTTCCATGGCCTCCCAAAGCCAGCCCCAGAGAGGGATCTGAGAGCTCTTTCCTATGGCGCCTATGAGCATGAAGATCGAGATCATCGTGACGAGGCTTCGGCCCAGCTGAGCTGGCGAGGAGTTTATCTTGACTATGTTCAGCGTCCCCAAGTTGAGGTATATGAGGAGCATGGCCGCCAAGAGGAATATGTCACCTATCCTCGTCGTCAGGAAGGCCTTGAGGGACCCCCTCATCGCAGGCATTCGCTCGTACCAGAATCCTATCAGGGCGTACGAGCAGAAGCCCATTATCTCCCAAGCCACGAACATGGTGACCATGTCTAGGGAGATCACAAATAGCTGCATGGCCCCTATGAAGAGACAGACCAGCGCGTAGTACCTAGGCCTTCCCGTATCCTCGTGCATGTATCCGAGGCTGAACATCACTATCAGGAAGGATACCCAGCTCACGGCGATCAGCATGAGGCCCGCTATCCTGTCGACGTATATCCCAGAAAACCCCACCAGACCCATCCAGTTGATCTCTATAAGGAGCTTCTTGCCCTCTATAGCCTCCATACCTGCCAATATGCTTAGAATTAGGGAAATCCCTATCAGGACTATTGCTATGCTTCCTCCCTTCTCCCAGGTCCTCTTGCCAAAGAAGAGACAGAGCGGCAGCCCTAAGAAGGAGATGAACGGAACCAACCAAGCGTACTGTATCATGACAACTCCTCCCTTATCTTTCTTATCTCGTCAAGCTGGGGCGTCGCGAAGAGCTTCATTATGAGGAGGAACAGGGCTATGCCTATTGCTGACTCAGCGGCCACCAAGACTATTGAGTACAGGAGGAAGGCCTCTCCGGCGGGAAGAGAGTGTCCAATGTATATGAAGGCCGTCATGGCGGCCAGTATGCCTGCATTGACGACTAATTCCGAGGAGATAAACAGCCTTATGGCGTTTCGCCTCGTCATAAGTCCATAAAGACCTATGGAGAGCAGCGCTACAGAAGCTATGAGAAGAAAGCTGGCGTGTAACATTCACTCAGCACCTCCCGTCAGGTAGGACGCCGCCACTATCATCACAGCCACGGAGGCGGCTAAAAGGATCAGAGCGAAGGGATTCGTCTTCAGAGCTATCAGGGCTACCTCTCTCAACTTCTCCGAACTTGGAGATAAGAAGGCCGTTACTGACGTTACAAAGTAGCTGGCTAGGGCGAATACGGCGGCGGAGACTATCAGGGAACTTGGTCTGTGAACCGCCCTGTTCTCCGTCTCGAGATACCTCATGGCCATAGCAAACAGCATGACTATAGTGACTCCTCCTCCGTAGATCAGTATCTGGATCAGTCCTATGAACTGAGCGCCCATCACCAGGAAGAAAAGCCCCACATTAACTATCACAATCCCAAGGAAGAAGGCCGCCCTCATGGAGTTTCTGTCCTCGACGGCCAGGGCGGCCGCAACCACCGTAACGACTGTGAGCTCCATGAACGCCAGATCCAAGAAGTTCATACCTCCATCACCCCCTCATCGACCAGATCAAATGTCCTGATCACCTCGTCTATCAGCTCATCCTCCCTCCTCCGAAATTCGTCCTCAGTTATTTCTCCAGCAAACTTCTTCTTCCTGAGCTCCTGATACTCCTGCTCCAGCTTCTTCATCGAACTCTCGAACTCCCGACCCACTGCTTTACTCATAAGACTTGTTTGGAGGAGATAGTGTATCTTCTTCCTGAGATCGTGCTCCTCCCCGGCTAGCTCATAGGGATCACTGATCAGATGAAGCCTTGAGGGAGCTGAGAAGCCGTAGTTTTTGGACATGTGAAGTGCCTGCTTCGGACAGGCTTCAACACAGAGGCCGCACATGAGGCAGTGTCCGTGGTCTATAGCAGGTCTTCTCTTCAGAATTGCCTGCCTCCTATCGGATGGATCCACATCGTCGGGAAGCACGTAGTCTATGGCTCCGTTAGGACAGGCCCGACCGCAGTTCCCGCACCCTATGCACTTGTCCAGCTCGAGGACTATATGTCCCCTGTAACACTCGGACAGCTTGAGCCTCTCCCTCGGGTACATGACCGTGAAGGGCCTCCTGAAGAGGTAGGGGAAGGTTCTTCTGAGCGGTGAGATGACCCCTCTGACATGTCCGACATCATTCCTAACCTTCATAGGAGATTCTGTCGCTCCGAATCTCTCGTTTCCTTCCATCGAGGATCACCTCAAGAATGAGAGAAGGAGGACTGCCCAGAGCACATTGATGGCTGCCAGGGGTATGAGATATCTCCAGGAGATCGAGATCACCTGATCGGGCCTCGGCCTGAAGATGGTCACTCTGACGACCATGTTCGCTATCATAACGATGTATACCTTGACCAAGAAGCAGATCAGTGGATCCCCGGGCCCGGCCCATCCGCCCAAGTAGAGGATCGTGAATATAGCTGAGTTGACGAACAAGGAGAGATACTCGAGCATGTAGGCTAGGCCAAACTTCATCGCTGTTATATCGGTCCTCCAGCCAGCGATAAGCTCGCTCTCGGCCTCACTTATGTCGAAGGGGGACCTTCCTGTCGCCATGGACATCGCTATGAAGTGCACCACCGCTCCCACTGGAAGTACTACGGCGAAGGGAAGCTTGATTGCCTCTTGAACTCTGACTATCGTGCTCATGTCAAGCGATCTGGCCAAGAGGGCGGGGGCCACTATGCACAGTCCCAGCGGGATCTCTTCTGACAGATACTTCAGTCCCTCCCTGAAGGCCCCCATGAGGGAGTACTTGCTGAACTGTCCCGGAAAGGCAAACAGGAGGACTATTCCCGGAATCAGCGAGCTGAAAGCTGCTGCAAACAGCAGATTATATTTGACTTTTATCAGGGAGGCGCCGTCAGCCCAAGGTATAACAGACAGAGCTAGGAATCCTGCCAGAACGAAGAGAGGAGCGGATATATAGTTCAGCAGAACGTCCGCGTTGAAAGGCCTTATGTCCTCCTTTATCATGAGCTTCAGGAAGTCAGCTATCAGCTGGAGCGTTCCGAAGGGCCCCGTCTCGGTTATCGACCTCCTGTTATGTATCCTTCCGAGGACCTTCCTCTCCAGATATATCAGCAGCAGAAGGTTCAGTGTGAACAGAAGCAGGAACCCTATAGATTTTACCAGAAGGATTACGCTTTCTCTAGCGATTCCGGATAGCCCGAGGGCCGAGGTCAGGTCCTCGGCCAGCTTGACCACAAACCCCCACACCGCGTTTATGACGGGGCTGTCCGTCATCACTTATCCACCTCTCCGAAGCATATATCTATAGATTCTATTATCGCAGACATATCGGCGTAGCGGGCCCCCCTCAGCATGTGGTGGAGCGTGGCCACGTTCGAGAAGGTCGGGCTTTTCACCCTGAACCTGTAGGGCATTCCCTTGCCGTCGCTCACTATGTAAAAGGCTGCTTCGCCTCTCGGATCCTCCACCCTTCCAAAGGCCTCGCCTTCAGGGGCCTTCATTATGAAGGTGGGGACTTTGGCCCTTATCGGGGTATCGGGGATCTTCTCCAACGCTTGCTGTATTATTCGGGAGCTCTCCAAGATCTCCTTCAAACGAACCACGTACCTCGCCAAGACGTCTCCATCCTTCTCGACCACCACGTCGAAGTCGAACTCATCAATCCCCCAGTAGGGATCCACCTTCCTAACATCGTACTCTATGCCGGCG
>CAZGKA010000044.1:0-3829 GCA_964525965.1 uncultured Nitrososphaerota archaeon | reverse complement strand
AGAGCTCCTGAAGACCGACCTTGAAAGTTTGCAGAAGCTGAACCTCTGCAGGTTTTTCTCGTAAATTCAGATCTGTAGCCGAGGAGAAGCCATTAATTTTCTGGATATGAGAGGTCTTTACCCTCCATTTCTGAAAGTTCTCCGACCTCCCAGCAGCACTACAGTATTTGATTTAAAGATTGAAAGTTATAGAGCAGGGCTGCAGCCTCAAGTTGGAACAGCTTAGCAGTTATCGCTTCTTCAGCAGTTCGTCTATTCTCCTCTCGCCGCCTGCCAGGATCTCCCGAAGCAACTTTACACCATCCTCGGTAGCAAGCTCCCAGTACTCTAGATTCTCGCCCTTGAAGATGGCTATGGTTCCGGGTACAGAGACGAAGTAGTGCTTCGCTCTCCGGGACCTCAGCTTCGTTATGGACTTCCCCACTCTTCTCCTCAGAATTCTGCTTCTCGGCTTGAAGTACCTCTCATAAACTTCCCTATCCTTCTCCTCGTCCCATGGAGCGTTGATCACCACCTCGAAGTCAATTTCGTGCTTCTCCTTGATTTTCCCGAGAAGTCTCTCAATCTCCGGCTTTACATCTGTGCAGTAGTACCTTATGATGTAGCGCCCCTTTCGCCCCTTTGATGCCCCTTTAGCGCCCCTTTCGCCCCTTTGATGCCCCTTCAGGACGTAGTAAACGCCCTT
Source organism: uncultured Nitrososphaerota archaeon (assembly GCA_964525965.1). Lineage (GTDB taxonomy): Archaea > Korarchaeota > Korarchaeia > Korarchaeales > Korarchaeaceae > Methanodesulfokora. The sequence continues at coordinate 3,144 of CAZGKA010000044.1, read as the reverse complement.
CCCGGTTGTTCCAACACGCACCAGAATACCCTTTTCCTCGAGCTGCTTCAGATCCTCGCTTGCCTGTCTCTTTTTCACCCCATTTATCCTCTGATACTCGCTGTTTGTTATTCTTCCTTTCTTTTTTACATAGAACACAGCTCTGATCTGCCTTTCATTAAGCCCCAAGCTTCTGAGGTATTCTTCATCATAAACGTCCTTTCGCAGGATCAGGGAAAATCCCTCGAATTCCTCCTTAAACTCCGGCTCTGGAAGTCCCTGTCTTCTGCAGAGCTCAATGATTCTCGTCGTTCCCGTACCCCACTTTTCTATCAGACCTGCATAGTAGAAGACCATGGCGAGAAGTTTATTTCTCGGCCTTGAGATGTGTTCTCCCCTCAACGATTCAACCGTAATTCCTTCCGGCAGTCCTCCTGGGTTCCAGATCCATATGCGGTTGTCGTAGATCTTCACCTGGATCTCCGCTGGATTAGTGTAGTCCCGATGTATCAGGGCATTTATGCACGCCTCTCTTATCGCTGGAAGAGGGTAGTCCCACACATCTCGCCTCTCGATCCCCTCTATCTCGTACCTGACGTTCAGGTGTTTCTTTATGGCAGTCACGAGCTCATCAACCTGCTTGAACAGGTTGCCCTTTATCTCGATCGTGTCAATCACTTCAGTCGGTGTCTTAAATCTACCAACCCTCGAAACTGAGTTCCTGATGTACTTCTGCGGATTCCTGCCGAAGAGCAGGACTCCGGCGTTCGTCAATTTACCATCTCTAATAAGTTCTAAATTTTCCAGTATCTTCTCCAGAGATTCCTCTTTAGATACCGGTATCCTCTTCCCGGCCATCTCCACAAACCTGTAGATGGTTTCCTCGTCCACCTCCTCCACTCCTGCATCTGACAGGAGAGAATCCCAACTGAGCCCCTGTTTTCTCATCACGAACCTGAGGAGCTCCAATCCATTCACTTCCTGGGTTGTGGAGCCGGACCTCACATAGAAACGACCGTTGTAGGATATAGGAACATCTGAGGGCCTCACCACGATCTTCAGAACCCTTTTTCCTCCGAAGTCCTCCACGTCCACCGAGGCGATGATCCCAAGCCTGTTCCTGATCTTGTTGGGCAGGACCTCAAGCAGCTCCTCAGCGTTCTCCACACCCACAGGTTCGCCGGAGTCGGAGATCCCTATGTAGAGGGTTCCGCCCTCGGTGTTCGCGAAGGCACATAAGGTCTTCAGGTGTTCATCCCTCCAAGACTCCTTGAACTCCACGCCCTGAGATTCTGCCCTCTCCATCCATTTTTCACCTCATTCTCGGGAGGTGCGCGGATTCATCATCCCGACCTCTCGCACCACTGCATATCGTGGGATCACATAATTTAGTTATGATGCTCCCTTTAAACTGTTCGTTTGGAACAACGTCAGCTTAGAGTTCTCACGTTCCTGAGCAGAGAATATCCACCGAGTTCGGTACAGGTTCTACACCTCCTTACTGCTGCCCGTCGTCTTTTTCCTCCCTGCTTCTTGTGGTTCCCAACCTCATCACGCGCCTTCTGACTCCACGCCATGGCCCATAAGATAGTCTTAACGTTAACTTTACTTAATTTAATCAATCCTCCGATGCAAGAAAGCTTTTTATAATTACCATACGCCGTTACCGAAGAGGTTTAACCAGACGTCCAGAGTTGAATTCAGGATAAGGACGCTCACGCCCACATGGACTGAGGATATCAGAAGGCAAAGCTCAAAGCTCAGAGAAACGTCGATTTTAGGCTCGTTGAGGTGGTGGTTCGAGGTCATCGTGAGGGGATTCGGTGTTGTCAGGCAAATAAACGGGGGTCAAGTAATGGTGAAGGGCTTCAAGAGCAAGAGGGTGAAGGCTCTCAATACTATACACCAAGGTTAACGGAGATGTTAACTACGGTGCATTCAAATGAGAATAAAGGTGCTTGATGAACTGGCGAGGAGGAAGGTATTCACAATCGAAGAAGGGAGAAACGAACGGCAAGTGGAGGTTGATAGTCAACCTTGACATCGGTGGGCTGGAATGATCCCTGAGATTGAAATAAAGGAGTTTGCGAGAAAAAGTGGTGTTGCAGCTACCTCCCGGAATTGCGCCCCAGCGGATACCCGATCAAGCTCAGCAGGTGCTTAATTGATAAGCCAAATAGCCAGAATATTACCAGACATGGTCAGACAGAAGATATTGAGGCAATCACCAATAACATAGGGGCTAAAGGGTGGCAGATGGGTTGACAAAAACCCCCGAGGTGCGATGACGTGAGCACGGACCAGTTGCCAGTGAAGGTAAGTGTACAGCTGGTCCCGGCGTTCCACATATATCTAACCTACACACTTCACCCACACGTTGGGACGAAAAAGAAAGTCGGGTACACGGAGCCTAAAACAACCGACCAATTGGTGGTGGAGATACCTTACGGAGAAAGCAGGGAGTACAGACTACCTCAAACGACGGGAGGATACTGAAATCCTTCTCCTCTTTAAGCGGGATGTCCGTGAAGTTTTTCGTGCCATCACCGCATCGTTGAACCTCCCTAGGATTCGAGCAGCCTGAGCAGACACTCGACGACCTCCTCCTCGCTGCCCATGCCCTCGCATCTCTCGAGGAGACCCCACGCTTTCGCTGCTCTGATGATCTCACGGCACGTCTTCCGCGCCTCTCCGGAGCACCTGGGGCTGTCCTCGAACAACACCCTGGGACCAACCCCGGGAACGTATATGGCGTAGGCCTTCAGCCCCAGCTGACGGATCTTCATGACGGCATAGCCTCGCGTCGGGTTGATCCTGATCAGGTCCGCCTGCAAGACCTCAGCAACCTCGACGAAGATCTCAGTCAACCTGGCTCTCCCCTCCCTCACGAACTTGCTTATGGCCTGCTTGCTCACGCCCAGCTTCCTGGCTACATCAGAACCCTTCTCCCCTCCACCGCAAACCGCGATGAGGACCTCCTCAGTTCTCTGAGGCAGCCTGAGCATCAACTGCATCTCCTCCCTCCGAACGGGTCATGAGCCGCAGCGCTCCCCAGATGACCTCCCTGGCGATCTCGGGGCTGAAGGTGCCTATGGCGTAGTGCTTGCCCCAGGAGTCCACCAGCACCACTATGTGATTCCTGCCAGCCATGATCGCTATGAGAGC
>CAZGKA010000043.1:0-18615 GCA_964525965.1 uncultured Nitrososphaerota archaeon | reverse complement strand
AGATCTCGGAGCAGTTCGATCCACCGAAGGCACACTTCAGATCCGATCCCGTGGACAACCAAAGAGGAGAAGTGGAGTGGGGAGGTGGAAACCTCTACTACGACTGCTGGGACTTCGAGCTCAAGATATTGGAGGTTCATAAGGAGTATGAGGAGGTCTCCGCTATCCAGGTGTGATGTAGCAGCTGCCTCCAGACGATGAGTACCTGGTGAACTCTCCCAAACCGTAAGCGTCCACCTTTATCACCTCTCCGTTAAGGGTGATGTTGCCGGTCCAGTGTATGACGGCCCTCCCCCAGCTCGCATATCCGTCGGGGTCCCACCACGTCCCCCTCCTCACGGGCCACTTCTCCGGCCAGTATATGGACACCTTCCCCACGAGGTTCACGCTGCCTCCATCGAACCTTCCCTTGAGGATGAACCTAGAGGGCTGCACGCACCCATCATCCTTGAGCTCGAACTCCGTCAGCGGGAAGGAGAGCCCGTTCCTGAAGTTCACCCTGGCCTGGTGTTCGAACGGAACCGGCGACTTGAGAGGAGATGGGTTGGTCGTGCTATCGACGATAAGGCAAAACTCCTTCTGGCACAGAAACATACAGGAGAACGAGACGGGAGAGGAACCTCCTCCCTCTGCAGCCGTCTTGTAGTAGTACGTGAAGTGACTGGCCCTGTCAAAGAGAAAGTATCCGTAGAACGTGTAGTTTCTCCCATTCAGGTGGAGCTCTGCCTTCATCTCCCCAACGTCCCAGAAGCCTCCCCACACATCCAAATCCTTCTTGTTGGCGGTGACCCCATGTATGAGGAAGGATCCGTCCCAGTCCCCGAGCCAGAAGGTCTTGCCCTCGGCCTTACCGACTATCCTGAGCCAGGGACCACTTCCATTCAACGGCCTTATCTCCTGTATCCACAGCCTCTCCGAGGGCTTGTAGGTCAGCGTCTCTATGTAGGTGTGGGATGCATCGTAGTTATACACCATGTCCTTGCTCTCGTCGTAATAAAGAGGCCCGTAGAACCTGGGGAAGGGAGCGATCCATCTCCCGTCCAGATATATCTTCGGAAGGTGTGGAGGCTCTCCCGTGAACGGGTTCCTTCCCTGGTAGACGAAGAAGTGCTTCCCGTCCTCGGTCCTACCATAGGCCACATAGATGAAGCAGCTGAGCTTCCACCTGAGGTCGTTCGATGGATAGGCTAGATAGCCGTTCTTGCTCATCACGTACACGTCACCGAGCGGCACGAAGTCGTGAGCGGTCGGAACCCTGACTATCTGGACGTTGCTGCTGGTCAGACCCCTCTTTATCATTTTAGCCTTCGGGAGAAGGGGAGCATTCTCTAAGCTTTCCACAGCTAGATGGTAGAACTCCTTTGCCCCAGCCTTATTCCCCTGCTTGTAAGCATAATAAGCTCTGACGAGGTACTCTCCAGCCTTAAATACGTCGTACCCCTCCCACCTCTTCTTCACGTACTCCTCCTTGAACTCAGTGGGTCTCATGCTGATCGTGGAACCCTGTTCACCAGCGAGGTATCGATCCACTCCTCTGCTGGCCAGCAGATAAACCCCTACACATGCGATGAGGATGACCACCAGAACGATCGCCACGAGGACTGCTCTGTTCATATGTGGTTATCCAGCCAAATCAAAAAAATAGCGTTGTGAACGCTCTGTTCACAAAACTTAAGTACCTCGCCTGCAGGCTCGCGAGCTCGATCAGCGGCTATCCTCGACACATTCACCTGTCCTCCGCACGGAGGAGTCCAGCCAGCCGAGGTACTCCTCCAACCCCCTCTTCACAGGGAGGAGAACTATCTCTGGGACCTCGTAGGGATGCACCTCCCTGAGACAGGTCTCAAGCTCGTCGTAGAGATCGGATCTACTCTTGATAAAGATCAGGTACTCCTCTGATCTCTCAATTTTCCCTCTCCACCAGTATTTGCTCGTGATCGGGCCTAGGATCTGCACACATGCAGCTAGCCTTCTTCCGAGAAGCTCGTCGGCTATCCTCTCGGCCGCATCCCTGGAGTTCACGGTCGTCAGCACGACAGCGTACATGAGGTCACCTCCACCTACAGGGCTTTCTCGTCATAAAACCATCACTGGAAAACAACAATGCTTGGTTCTTTATTAAATCTAGTTTTATCGGTGAAAACGGGAATCTAGACATTTTACGTTGAAAGGAAAACTTATATATTTTTTCCAAATTTATATGTAGGGACTTGCTTCTCGCTTCTCCCCTCGGGGTCCCCCCGATATCCACAAAAATTGATGAGGTGGGAAAATGAAAGCGAGCACTTTAGCCGTGATAGTGATCGTGGCAATTATCGTGATAGCGGCAGGAGCGTATTTGGCTACTCAGAAGCCGTCAACCCCAACCACCACTACTACGACCAAACCAACCACCACAACCAAAGAGACGGTTAAACCTCCCGAGCTGACCGGCAACTTAGAGAAGGACGTCATAGCTTTAGGCAAGTTCTTCGAGTCGAAGGGAATACACACCATAAAGTATACCGTCTGGGCGGCTGGAGATCCGAACAGCGTCATGAGGATGTACGGCATAGTTGAGGCCGCCTACAGGATAAACAAGATATGGTCCGACAACGGGATAAACGTCAAAATAAATGTCGACACGTACTGGCAGGACAGCTTCTCCAAGCTATACGATGAGTTCCTGAGCGCAGTCGGTCAGAACAGCAACGGAGACTTCTTCGTCGACAGCTACATATACATAGCCAACCTGGCCGACGAGGACTACATCTTGGACATAACGAACTACGTGAACAAGTACTGGAGCTCAACCTTTAGCGACTTCTACAAGCCGCTGATGGAGGCTGCCAAGTATAAGGGCAAGTACTACGCCATCCCCCAGGACACTGAGGCCAGGCCCATCTACATAAGGAAGGATGTGGCCGCCTGCATGGGATGGGACATAAAGAACCTGGCCGACGAGGTCAAGTCCGGGAAGTTCACCTGGCATGATCTCTTTGAGAAGGCCATGGAGGCCAAGGAGAAGGGATGCGCTACCTGGGGACTCATACACAGGAAGGGAAGCGCTCATCCTGATCTGGTCCAGTTCATATTCGCCTTCGGAGGCAAGCTCTATGATCCCAACACCGGCAAGCTGGTGGTGGACAAAGCTGCTCTCTACAAGTGGTTCATGGTCGAGTACACCTTCGCTAGGAAGGGCCTCCTGCCCAAGGACATGATGTCCTGGGACTGGGCCCAGCAGATACACCCCACCGTGGTGGGCGAGAAGGACACAACCGGGAACACGCTGGCCTTCATAGGAGGGACCTGGCACTGGACCGAGTGGCAGACCAAGAGCTATTACGTGGATCCAAAGACCAAGAAGTCCAGACCCTTGACCCCCGAGGAGATATACAAGAAGTTCTACTACACGCTCTTCCCTGCTGGAGACCCTGGAGATAAGCCCGTGACCCTCAGCCAGCCTTTCATGTGGATGATAGCCAGCAACGCCGGCAAGGACAATCCGCAGTACAACGATCTAAAGGAGCAGTATCATGAGCTGGCCTTCCTCATGGTTGTTGAGGCCAGCAGTCCGGACATAAACGCCATACACAGCATAATAAGCGCTCACGTTCCTGTGAGAAAGGCCTCCTCCGCTCTGCTCAAGAACAAGGAGTGGATAAACAAGCTGCTCAGCCTGAACCTTGACCTCAGCTCCAAGACCAAGGACGCCCTGAAGGACATAGTGAAGAAGACCGTCAAGCCGCTGAACGTCGGCTTCCTAGCAAACGTGAGTTACATGCTGGACTACACGCACCTTGCCCCGAGCCATCCGCTCTATCCCAAGCTGGCCAACATATTTGCCGATGTCATAGATAAAGTGATAAGAGGAGCGATGACTCCAGATAAAGCGGTCAATTACGTGGTGGAGAAGGTCAACGCTGACCCGGACCTGGCCAAGAATGTTGAGGTAGTCGGCGAGATACCAGTCGGCTGGACCTTCCCGTGAAGCGGTGACCTCTTTGCTCAAACCAAAGAAACCCAGTCTCCTCCTTTTTTTGGGACCTGCTCTGGCTGTAGTTGTGATATTCTACCTGGTCCCTCTCTTCATGACGGTCTACATAAGCTTCACCCCCATGAAGAACTGGAACATACACAAGTACCTCGCTGAGCTCGTGGGGACAGAGAACTACTGGAGGCTCTTCTACCTGATCACGCACGACCCGGACATGCAGGCCATAATCACTACAACCTTCGTGTTCGTGGCGATAACCCTGCTGATAAACGTGTTTGGGGGCTTGATACTGGCTCTTGCAACCTATTTCATAGAGGAGAAAACCTCCGCAATGTTTCAGACCTTCTGGCTCCTTCCCAGAATGACCCCCGTAGCCGTCTACTCCCTCCTATGGTACTACTTCTTCCACAGCACCGAGCTGGGAATACTCAACGACCTACTCATGAGGCTTGGGCTGATAAGCCATCCAATATCCCTCGGCCAGGATCCGAGCTTTCTCCCGTGGGGCGCCTGGTTCATAATAATATTTGTGAACGGGCTGGTCGGTGTGAGCTTCGGGATGGTCCTCTTCTACTCGGCCTTCAAGAGCATACCTAGGGAGCTCATAATAGCATCGAGGGTGGACGGGGCCTCTACCCTCAACGTGATAAGGTACGTGATGCTCCCCCTGGTCAAGTGGCACCTGGTGTTCGTGACCGTCTGGCAGCTTCTGAGCCTGTCGACGACCTTCACGCATCTCTTCCTGCTGGTGGAGTGGAGGATCGTCGACAGCAGCTGGGGACAGACCTGGGCCCTCTATGCCTTCAGAATGGCCTTCACCACGGTGAAGGACCAGGGGCTGGCAGCAGCTGCGGCCAGCATCCTCTCCGTGATCGGTGTGGCCTTGGGGCTTGTGGCCTTGAAGGTTCTGGGCTACGATGAGATGATAAAGGAGCCCAAGGGTGATCTGTGATGGGCAGGATCTCAGCCGACGTCGAGACCCTGAGCAGGAGGAAGCTGACCGTTGTCATAGGGGCGGCCCTGCTCCTGGCCTCTCTGCCCATACTGGTGGTCTACTTCGTGCTTATGGGGTCCAGCTTCACCAACAACATGATAACGGGCTTGACTATCGGCAGGCTGAGGCTTACGCTCCAGAACTGGATACTCTTCTTCCAGGGCAGGCTCTCCACGATACCTGGCCAGACCCTCACGACGTGGGACATCCTCCGCTACATATTCAACACGTTCGTCGTCGCTCTGGGCGTCATGGCCGTCGTCACCCTGCTGAGCACCTTGGCCGGTTACTCGTTCTCGAGGATGAAGTTCAGCGGAAGGAAGTTTCTCATGAAGCTCCTGATACTCCTCCACGCCTTTCCAGGGGTCGCCCTGATAATAGCCGTCTACACCATATATGTGTACGTAAAACTCGGCCTACCAAGCAGCCTATGGACATCCTACGCCTTCTCCTACGTCATAGTCGCCAGAGCAGCCTTGGAGGTTCCCATGAGCATCTGGGTCATGAAGGGCTTCTTCGACAAGGTTCCGTGGGAGGTCGAGTGGTCGGCCATAATAGATGGAGCCTCCAGGGTGAGGGTGTGGAGGCAGATAGTCCTGCCCCTGGTCAAGCCGGGCATAGCAACCGTGGCCATATTCAGCTTTCTAGCTGGATGGGAGGACCTCATCTATGTGCTGGTGTTCCTGCCCCCGACGGAGAAAACGCTTGCCACGTATATAGAGAGTCTGCTGGCTGAAGGCAGTCTTGAGGTGGTCCATCTTCCCATCGTGGCTGCGGCCGGAACCCTATACCTCCTGCCCACGATACTCTTCTTCATATTCGCTAGGAGCTACATGCTCCAGTCCACGGCGGGGGGCATAAAGACCTGAGGAGGTGGTTTTAATGGTGAGGGTCAAGCTTGATGGGGTTACCAAGAGGTTCGGCAGGGTTGTGGCTGTCAACAATGTCTCGCTCGAGATGCCCGAGGGAAAGCTCACGGTTCTCCTGGGACCGAGCGGCTCCGGGAAGACCACTCTGCTCTACCTGATAGCCGGGATATACAAGCCCACCTCGGGCAGGATATACTTCGATGACGAGGATGTGACGGAGCTTCCTCCGAGCAGGAGGAACGTGGGCCTGGTCTTCCAGAACTACGCCCTCTATCCGCATATGACGGTCTTCCAGAACATAGCCTTCCCCCTAAGGCTGAAGAAGTTGCCCGAGGACGAGATAGAGAGAAAAGTGAGGGAGGCGGCTAAACTCCTTAAGATAGAAGTCTTGCTGAACAGATATCCCTCTCAGCTCTCAGGAGGTCAGCAGCAGAGGGTCGCTCTGGCTAGGGCCCTTGTGAAAGAGCCCAGCGTTCTGCTCCTGGACGAGCCACTCTCAAACCTCGATGCCCTGCTTAGAATATACATACGAGCGGAGATAAAGAGGCTTCAGGCCGATCTCGGAATAACAGCCATATACGTGACCCATGATCAGTCGGAGGCCATGGCCATAGCTGATCAGGTGGTCGTGATGAATGCGGGGGTGGTGCAGCAGGTCGGTGATCCAAAGGAGGTCTACTCGAGACCTAGGACGATGTTCGTGGCCTCCTTCATAGGGAACCCACCGGCCAACATGATGAGAGGACTGGTGGTGGACTCAAAAGTGAAGGTCTTCGATGGAGAGCTTGTCCTCGAGGATCAACTCCTCAGGAAGATAAGGGACAGAGGCATAGAAGATGTGGTGGTTGCCTTCAGACCGGAGCACGTGGAGATATCGAGGGAACCTCTAGAGGGACATCTCTCGATGAGCGGGGAGATCTACGCGGTGGAACCTCTGGGCAGGGAGACGATAATAACCGCTCTGGTCAAAGGCGAGGTTGTTAAAGCCGTGAAGCTCGGAAAGGTCGATCTTAAGATCGGGGAGATGGTCTATCTCAACATAAGACCTGATCACGTGAAGATGTTCGATCCATCCACCGAGCTCAACTTGGAGTACCTCTGAGACCCCTTCAGGTTATAATTTCAAAGCAGTTCTTCTGCGCGACAAGTATATTTGTATTAAGCAAAACTTTATATCGGACTAATTTCCATAATGACGTAGAAGGGGGTGACGTGCAAGAGACATCTTATTCCCATTTTAATAATTATCCCAGAAAGGAAGACAAGGAAGATGAGCTTAGGAGAAACCTAGACATGAAGCGTGTGGAGCTCAACATGCTCAAGGAAAAGTTGGCCAGGGCCGAGAGGTCTGCAGAGCTAAAGTCCAAAATTTCTATGTGTCTTATGGTGTTGGGCGCATCTCTCATAGCTATTTCATGTATAGAGGAGCTCTCTTTCTTCTTGGCTGTCGGGCTAGCAGCCTTTGCTTCCTCGCTTCTACCGTACCTTTCCAAGACGGAACCACCCAGCAGAATAGAAAGTGAGATACGGCTCGTCATGAGTGAGATAAAGTCTCTAGAACAGAGAATTAAAGAAGTGGGTCAGCCAGATCAAGTAAGACCAGACATGAACTCCTTAGAGATTTCCTTTAAACAAAAAGAGTGAGGGCCCCCAGAGCCCTAGCGAAGGGTGGTGGAAAGGGAAGGCCCTCACAGGCCTGCCCCCGCTCGCAGAAGGACTCTCGATATCGATCTGTTAAATTTCATCCTGGGGACAGGCCATTGTGGATGCTTAACGGAGGAAATATTTAGACTTTCTTTACAATTTTTTCTGATCAACCCCTTTCCAGTGGAAAAAGCGTACAATATAAGTAAGCAACTCCATTGATCACCAGATTTGTTTTTGAGTATCACACCTCGGGATGACCATATGGACCTGGAACCCTGCTTGGAACTTCTTCTGACCAGGAGAAGCGTTAGAAAATTTAAGGATGCTCCCGTTCCGGACGATCTCGTTAGGAGGATCTTAGATGTAGCTCGTTATGCGCCCAGCGCTAAGAACAGACAGCCCTGGAGGTTCCTCATCATAAAAGACAGGTCACTGATCAAGACCCTTAGCTCTGTTCATAGATGGGCGAGACCCTTGGAGAGAGCCCCGTTGTGTCTTATCGTCGTGTGTGATAGGAGGGAGGCACCTGTATCCTATCAGCTGGATGGAGCCAACGTCACCATGTACATAATGCTTGCGGCCCACGCCCTCGGGCTCGGGAGCGTCTGGATTCAGACGCTCAGGGATGTTCCCAAGATACAGAAGATACTCCACCTCGAGGAGGACGAGATCCCTGTGTCGATGATAGCCCTCGGATGGCCAGCTGAGAATCCTTCTCCTCCCCCAAGGAAAGAGCTAAAGGATCTTCTAATGGAGCTTCGAAGCTAGACACGTTCTCGACGGGGCAGCTCTCGATCAACTATAAAGTAAAATTTTTATACCAAGTTTCTGTTCCTTAATCAGCGGCACCCCCCGACCTGGAGAGGAGTTTAAAACAGCTATCCCTCCTACCACTTCTCTCCAGATCTTTCAGAGAAACTTACTGATCAAATGAGCCGTACACTCCCGTCCATGTGATGAGAAACTCTTTGACTTCTCATCAACGAACCTTTCTTTCTACATGGAGGTTCTCCTCACTTGCGCGAGATGACTGTTCCCTGTACAGAAAAAGCTGGCGACAGTTCAGGATCAGCGATGTTTCCAACAGTAAAATTATTTTCCCAGAGCGCTCAGGGACACGACCAAAAAAGCCTCGGCGGTCCTACGGTGTGCTCGATAAAAATTCAACGCCGATTAATCGGCCGTTGACGAGCAATGCCGGCTCTCGGTTGTGGCAGTGGCCACAGGGTGGCGAGGTTAGGTCAAGTATCAAAACACCTTCAAGAAGCCTCACCCGGATTTCCGTCAGTTCAGGTAGGGAAATGGTTATAACTGTGTCATCAGACGTTCCGTCGATCCAGCGGATAATCAGTCGAAATCTTTAACTTATCGATGGGGGCGGTTCAGTTGGTGCGAAATATGAGGGTGCTCGTGATCAGCGATACCCACGGCGAGCTGGACAACGTCAGGAAGTTCATGTCGAGGGCTGTCGAGCTCAGACCGGATCTGATAATCCATCTAGGTGATAATTATGAAGACGCAGACGTTCTCATGGAGGAGTTCAAGGTGATGAGGGTGCCCGGCGTATACGAGGATGCCTACTTCAATCCGGATGTGCCCAACAGGATCCTGATAAACCTCGAGGGATGGACGGCCCTTATGGTGCACTCCCCGACGCCTCACGAAAACGATCAGCCTTGGGACCTGGATCCCACGAAGCTGATATCCAGGAGGGTTGTTGACCTGGTTCTTCACGGTCACACCCATGTCCCACGAGTGGAGAGGTCTGAGGTGGTCCTAGTCAACCCTGGACACCTCAAGAGCGAGGACAAGAAGGGATATCCGCCGAGCTTCGCTATATTGGATGCCACCGGAGATGAGCTAAGGGTTAGGATAGAGGAACTAAATACGGGGAGGCTTCTCGCTGAGGGGCGGTTCTCCAAGAGGGCATCAGTTTAAGAGCTGTATCCAGCCCCTCTAGTTATGCCTCCGAGGATAGAGGGAATACTTCCTCCCCACGTGACTCCCTTCGACAAGCTCGGGAAGCTCGATCTCCAAGCTCTGGACAGGCTTGTGGATTTCTGGATGGACTCTGGAGTTCACGGACTCGTGACCTGTGCCAGCAACGGAGAGGGACTCTACCTGTCCTTGGAGGAGAGGGTCAGGGTTGTGGAGAGGGTCGTTGAAAGATCGAGGGGCAGGCCGGTCGTGGTGGGCCTGTCGTCCCCCACCACAGACGGGCTGATAAGGCAGGCGAGGGCTGTCCAAGACGTGGGGGCCTCTGCTGTCATGCCTGCACCGATCTTCTACTACAGATACAGCGACAGGGAGATTCTTGAGCATTACAGAACATTTTTGAGCTCCTGCGATCTTCCGGTCGTTCTCTACAACGTCCCGAAGTTCGTGGGCTATAACATAGGAGTGGACATCTTGGTGAGGCTTACCGAGGAGTTCGATCATGTGGTGGGAATAAAGGAGTCTAGCGGACTGGTGGGGAGGATATCTGAGCTGATCAGGTCAGCTAAAGCGCCAGTCCTCGCTGGAACCGGGGATACTCTGCTCCCAGCTCTGGTCTTGGGGGGAGCGGGTGGCGTGGTCGGCGTGTCGATAATAGCCCCGAGGATGTGCGTTGAGCTGTACGAGTCGTTCAGGTCGGGGGATCTGAGGACCGCCGCTGAGCTTCAGCTGAAATTGACAGAGCTGAACGAGATCGTGTTCAAGAGGTACAACCAGCTGAGCTCGGTCAAGGAGGTCCTGAACCTGATGGGTCTCCCGGGAGGTTTTCCCAGGAGGCCATCGCTGCCCCTGAGCTCTCGGGAAAGGGAGGAGCTCAGGAGATCCTTGGAGGAGTTCGGGCTCATCGGCTCCAGCGCCGGACCTGGGGGCTAGAGATCACCAGGAGGGTGGCTATCCCCCTGCTGAGGATCTTGTGCCTAGCTCCCATCGAGCTGAGCACCTCGTGGATCCATCCCTCGAACTCGCTTCTAGGAACTCCGTGCATCGCTGAGGCGACCTTCAGCAGCATGCTGGGAACGCCCACGATGTCGGAGGTCCTGACGAACTCCTCCCTGGGTGAGTCGTAGGAGAGCTCAGCGATCCAGGCCTCTCCCCTGGTGACCCTGAGGCACTCGCTGAAGAAGTCCGGCGGTCTTCTGAGGTGGTGCAGGGTTCCGGTGCTCATCAAAAGATCGACGCATCCATCCCTCAGAGGGAGGAGGTGAGCGTCTCCGACCAGGAGATGGCAGTCCACCCTTTTCAAGGCTATCCTAAGCATGGCAGGTGATATGTCAAGCCCAATCCTTCTGACCCCCTCCACATCGATCATGCTCAGCAGGGAGCCGGTTCCACACCCGACGTCGAGGACGACATCTCCTCTGGTGATCCTAGCGGATATGCTCTCAGCCAGATCTTGATGCAGATGCCTGATGACCTTCTCTCCGACCTTCTCGTAGATGCTGGCGGCCGGGGAGGGGATCCCCTGAGAGAACCTCTGGATCCCCCTGAACACTCTGTTGATGAGTCGGAGGAGCATACTCGGGACTTTCCCCATCAAAAGGATAAAAAATTGTCCATTGTGGCGCTCTTCGGAGGTTTATGTGCCGTCCAAACGACTGATAATTAACCTTTCACTCGTTAACCTCGGCCTCCAGCAAACGCTTAAATTAACTCGGGACCCCTGATCTTCCGATGAAAAATAATTCAACTGCTGCACTCCTCCTGGCGATTCTGGTCCTGTTAACTTCAGCTCTGATCCACGCAGCGGCTCAGGAGAAAATCTCAGCCTCCATATCACCAAGCTCCGTCTCGGTCAAGCCCGGGGAGAGAATAGACTTCGTCCTGACGGTCAGAAACATGGGCAACGAGCCCATCAACGTGACGGGAATAAGGCTTGTGGTGTTCTCCGAGCAGATGTTCGACGTCCCCTTGGGGGTGGAGCTCGGCGAGTATCCCATACCCTTCGAGAAGCCCGTCAAGGTCAATCCTGGTCAGGAGAAACCTATAGAGAGGACCGTCGAGGTACCCAAGGTTCCGCTAGCCGGAGACTTCAGGCTCAGGATCGTGGTCGAGACTACGGGAGGCACCACCTACACCCAGCTCAGGGTCCACATGGGCTACACCACAGGGGCGAGGCTTGTACTTCTCCTGCTGGTCCTGATCATCGTTGGCGTGATCTATCTGATCTACAGGATCATAAAGGGGAGGATCTCCAAGGAGAGAAGAAGAAGGAAGAGGATAAGCAGGGTGGAGGAGCTGGTAAGGGAGAGGGACAGGTACACGAAGCTCCTCAGCAAGCTGGAGGAGAGGAGGTCCGAGGGCAAGGTCGGCGATGAGGAGTACAGAAGGCTCAGGGAGGAGTACGAGTCCAAGATATCTAGGGCCCAGGAGGAGCTCGAGAGAATTCTTCCCTCCCTGAACAGGGACATCGAACGTTTGGCTGATGAAATAGACAAGCTTGAGGACGAGATAAGGGTGCTGAAGGCCAGGATGAACGTAGGGGAGATAAGCAAGAAGGCGGCAACCTCCAAGATAAAGCAGAAGGAGAAGATTATAAGGGAGAAGGAGAAGCTCCTGTCGGAGATGGAGGCCCTGGTCGATAGAATAAAAGGTAAATAGGGAAAGAGGAACCCTAGATCTTGATCTTGGAGAGTATGGATGCCAGGACTTGCGGCGGATAATCTCCCAGACCGATCACCGTGGCCCTACTCCTCGGCCAGACCACGTCGGACTCCAGAGCTATCTCGTAATGGATGGAACAGTCGCTCGGGAGGCTGCTGACCTTGACCTCCTCTCCCGGAAACAGGACCTTGTTTATCTTGATCTCGTTATCTCCCTGAACTATCTTCTCGATCTTTATGGGCCTGTCAGAGGAGTTCTTTATGATTCCTCCCTCTTCGCCTCTGATCAACGAGAAGTGGGGCTTGAAGCTCAGCTTCCTGCCGAAGAACTGGACAACAGGCTTCACGGAGGTCTCATCGCCCTTCACGCTGGCCACCAGCTGGAGCCTGTAGTCCACATCAAGCACGTAGATGTACTTGTCGGAGTACTCCCCAAGAACCCCCTGGTACTTCTTCTCCTCCCCCTCGACATCGCTGACCTTAACGGTCACCAGCCTGCCTATGCTGTTCTCCAGCAGGGGATCATAGGTCTGTCCGACTATGCCGCCTATCGCCTTGGTCTGTGCCTCTTGGACTGCTTTCTGGATGTCCTTCGGCAGGACGCCCGTCAGAGCTCCAGTTGTTGACGTGAGCGATGAGGCAAGCTTATCCTTGACGTAGCTGAGGGCGTTATATACTCTCCTCTTGGTTCTGTGGATGAACGCCTTCCTGTAGAGGTCAGCTAGGACCTTCCACCTCCTCTTTCTCTCCTCCTCGTTCATGTACTCGACGAAGCTTATCATCATCCAGAGGTCCTTGAGCTCGTTCGGGTAGATCTTCCTGGATACCAAGCTCGGAGGAGCCCAGGAGTTTATCTCGACATCCTCGATCTTCATATCCTCGGGCACTAGGCCGTGTTTCTTCAAGGAGTTCATCAAGACCTCCGCTCTCTGAAGGAACTCTTTTCTCTTGGTCTCATGGTAGTTCTCCACCAGAAAAGCTATGAGCGACAGCGGGTTCTCGACGTCGGTCTCCATGTAGAAGACCTCGAATCCTCCCTTGCTCCTGGGCGGTATCTCCAGCCTTCCGAAGTGAACCTCCTTCCCTATGAAGACGAAGGCCCTGTGCCCTCTGACGAGCTTAAGGACCCTATCCACAGAAAAGAGCTCCACCAACGAGAATATGAGGGAGATAACAGCCCCCACCACGACAAGGTAGAGGATGGGAAGCAGGGGGCTCAGATTCTGTTCTAGCGAGGACAGGTCCATCGAGCTCCCTCCTCACATCCCGAAGATTGACCCGAGAGCCGACCTTGCGGCCGGGTGCAGTGGGCAGGCGAGCGGGTTCTTGGTGGGACACGATCTCCTGTAGGGACATTTCATGCACATCACGTCCTCCTTCCTCTGCTCCTTCTTCATCTCCCTCATCTTCTTCATCTCTGACTAAAGTTTTAATCATGACCCCCATCATAAGCAGACATCCACGGGAGATCGACGCTAGATCCCCGAGTTCTAGAGCCTCTCAACCCCTTTTGATCCCAGAAAGTCCCCTCTTCAGGCCGATAAGTCCGATCTGTCGGCCCTAAGTCGATACATCCTGCCCATAGCCTCTCGGCTCTCGTTATGGAACCAACACATCTCCAGCCTCTATGACCTGAGATGAACGCTCCAACCTGTGCATCTCCTCAACAAAAAAGATTTCTCGCCTCTCCTGCAAACGAGGATATGATTCCCGTCTCCCTGATTAGCATCTTCTCCTCTTCCTCTCCCAACAATATTCTCCGGCAGTACTCCCATGGAGAGTATTGGCCCTGGCGCTTTTTTCAGGGAGAAGGCTCTTCGGATCAAAAACCGTAAGAAAACGTTAATAAGCTAGGCCAGAAGTTTGTTCATGCGATCCGGAGTTGTAGTGGCTGCTGTCGGGATGAATCCTCCCGTTGTTACCGAGTTCCTTTTATACCTCTTAAAGAGAGACTTCATACCGAGGAAACTTGTCCTGCTGGCCACGGACAACGAGAAGGTCAGGGAGGGCGTTGTTCTGATAGAGACAGCGGTGTCCGTCAGGGACGACTTCAGGGGCATGAGGATGGAGGTCGTAGACCTCCCCTTTGACGACATAAACAGCGAGGAGGATTCTCTGGAGTTCATGAGAATAGCGGGAAGGTGCCTGACGGAGGAGACTGGGGAGAGAATGGTTCTAATCTCCGGAGGGAGGAAGAACATGTCGGTCGAGCTGGCGATGCTCTCCCAGCTCCTCGCGGTCAGGGGAGTGTACCACGTGATCAACAGGAATGTTAAGGAGATGAACGCCGCTTTAGAGTCCGTCAGGGGACTGATAGATGATCTCTACAGATCCGAGAACAGGAGGGACTTCTACCTGAGGAACAGGGAGGAGCTTGATCCGATCATGTGGCCCCCTCTGAGCGAGTTCTTCGTGATCAGGCTGCCCCTGATACCTGTCCCCTACAGCCACCTGAGGAAGGTTGTTGGTATGCTGAGGGGAGGAACGATAGAGGACGAGGAGCTGTTCAACTTGCTCTTCGCCTCCGGATTGGTTCAGAGATCTGGAAGGAAGGCGATACCCACAGATTATGGGAGGAGGCTTGGCGAGGTTCTGGCGGAGGTTGTGGGAGAGGTCGGTCGCTGATCCTCGGCAGGATCTTTTTTAATTTCGAAGCGACTTCTGTGATCGGCGGTTCCCTTGGAGAGGAAGCTTAACCTCTGGGAGGCCACCTCCATAGCGGTCGGTGTCATAATAGGAGCGGGTATATTCTCGATACTCGGCGTGGGAGCTCAGATAGCTGGGAGGAACCTGCCCCTGGCGTTCCTCCTGTCATCGATAGCTGCTTTCATGGTCGCCTACTCCTACGCGAAGATGGGATCCAAGTTCATATCGAACGCCGGACCCATAGAGTTCATAATAAGGGGGATAGGCGACAACGCCATCACAGGAACCCTGGCCCTTCTCATGTGGATGAGCTACGTGATCTCCATATCCCTGTTCGCCAGCGCCTTTGCAGGCTACTTCCTGGCCCTAGTGGGACTGGAGCAGAGCAGGCTCCTGATGGGGGTCGTGGAGGTTGTGGTGATATCGACCTTCACGGCCCTGAACTTCTTCGGCTCCAAGGCTGTGGGCAGGGCTGAGTCGCTGATAGTGCTGGTGAAGCTGGTGGTCCTCGGGATCTTCATTCTGGGGGGCATCTGGACGATAAGCCCCAAGATGGTGGCCCCCGAGATAAGCCCTGAGGGGATCATGAGTGCCGTGTATGCGGCGACCATATTCTTTCTCACCTACACGGGCTTCGGGCTCGTCACCAACGCCTCCGAGAACATAGAGAACCCTGAGAGGAACGTGCCCAGGGCGATCTACCTGAGCCTGATCATAGTGACAGCGGTTTACGTGATGATAGCGGTCGTGGCCGTGGGCAACCTTCCCCTCAAGGAGCTGATAAAGGCCGAGGACTACGCCCTGGCTGAAGCAGCTAAACCCTTCCTCGGTCAGCTGGGCTTCACATTGGTGGCTTTAGGGGCACTGTTCTCCACCTCGTCAGCCATAAACGCTACGCTGTACGGAGGGGCCAACATAGCCTACGCTCTGGCCAGGAAGGGAGAGCTCCCCCCGATATTCGAGAGGAAGGCCTGGTTCTCAGCGCCCGAGGGTCTCTACATAACCGCGGGCCTCGGACTGGTGTTCGCCCTCCTGTTCAACCTGAACGGGATAGCGTCGATGTGCAGCGCTGTGATGCTCATGATCTACATATCTGCCGTGGCAGCTCACTACAGGCTGGCCGACGAGACCGGAGGGAACAAACCGTTCATAGCCCTGAGTTTTGTGATGATCTCAGCGATATTTGCCCTTCTGATGTTCTATCAGTGGCAGACGAGCAAGGAGGTCTTCGTAACCACCTGGGTGATATTTGGAGGAGCTATCTTAGTGGAGAAGATGTACAGATCAGCGACCAAGAGATCGTTCTCCACGAGGACAGAGACCCTCAGCAGATCAGGGGGAGAGGTCTGAGGGATGAGGCTGAGGGTAGCTACCTACAACGTCAACTCGATAAGGAGCAGGCTCCACATAGTCATACCTTGGATCAGGGAGAACGAGCCGGATCTCCTCTGCATGCAGGAGACGAAGGTGGACGATCTCAACTTCCCCGTGAAGCCCTTCTCGGAGATAGGATACAAGGTGGTCTTCAGGGGATCCGGCGGTCGCAACGGCGTGGCGATAGCCTCGAAGGGGAAGTTGAGTGACGTGAAGTACGGGCTGTTCGGCAGGGACAGCGACCGCCTCATCAGAGGGGTCTACAGGGGGATCCACGTGGTGAACGTCTACGTCCCCCAAGGACGCAGGATCGACAGCCCCTACTATCAGTACAAGCTGAGGTGGCTGAAGGACCTCAGGAGGCTTTTCGAGGAGAGCTACGATCCCGGGTGGCCTGTGCTTCTGTGCGGGGACATGAACGTGGCCCCCGATCCAATAGATGTCTACGATCCTGTGAGACTGAGGAACCACGTGGACTTCCACGTGGACGCCAGGAGGGCCTTCAAGCACCTCCTCTCATGGGGGTTCATCGACCTCCTGAGGAAGCACCACCCTGACGAGAGAAAGTACACCTTCTACGACTACAGAGCTCCTAAGGCTGTGGAGAGGGGGATCGGATGGAGGGTGGATCACGTCCTTGCCACCAGAGCGCTGGCCGACAGATCCCTGGACTGTTACGTGGACCTTCGTCCCCGGCTGATGGAGAGGCCCTCGGATCACACCATCTTGGTGGCCGAGTTCGAGCTGTGAGGTGCTTCAAGAACTTTTCTGACCTCCGCTAGGAACCTCACGACGAGCTTCACTGAATAGTCATAGCTCTTCTCGGTCCTCTTGATCTTTCTTTTACCAGGGTGAGCACAGAACACCTCCCCCCTGACCTCGATCCTTCTCCATCTCTTCCGAGGATGCGGAAGGTTCAAGGTTCCCCTGGAAGCTCTGTACAGAAGTCCGTCGGCGTTCAAGGAGCGCCATCCTTCCTCCCTTCTTAAAATGGGTGGGAGATGCCAGTCAGCCAAGGAAAGCAGGGAGAAACGCTCCTTCCACTCTTCTTCAGGCTTCACGAAGATTATCTCATCGTCTAGGACTTCTCCCCCACTCTTCTTGATGGCGCTGAGGAGGGTGAACGGAACCGCCTCCGAGAATGGGGGAATGGAGGTCGAGAGCAGCCCATCCTCCAGCTCCACCAGGAGGCCACATCCCCTTGCGTAGGCGAACCCCCTAACCCTGATCTTGGAGGACATCGATCTGAGAGCATCTGCCACCTTCACAAGTTCCGAGGCTGTCGGATGATAGAACAGGGGATAGGTCAGGCAGAGGGCACCCGTGAGTATGAAGTACATGGCGCCCCAGACCTCCACGAGGCTCTCACCCGTCACTAGGACGACAGCGGAGGTTATCAGAAAGCAGAGGAGGTACATGGAGATCACATCGGTAAGCTTCAAGCCGCTCCACAGGCATCCCAGATTCTCAAGGCCGTAGGAGAATTCCGGGACCATTTCTCTAGCTCTTCTGACGTTTTTCCTTCTGACAGCGCCTATAAGCAGCAGACCAATCACTAAAAAGGCGATGGACGTCTCAAGGGAGAGGAGATCCCCATCGGCCAGCCAAGAACACATGAGAACTGAGTGGAGGAGCGTTAACACGAGTCCTAAGCCCAGGACGATGGCCCCCGACAAGAGGCTCCCAGCTAAAAATTGGGTAGGGTGCTAAAAAGCGTTACCACGGAACTTCCTCAAATTTGCTCTGAGGATGGAAGCTCCCCAATACAGGAAGCCCGCCAGCGGGAAGTGTATCGGGACGCCCATCAGTGACACGACCTTGTAGACGATCAACCTCTCCGGAAAGCGCTCCCCGAACCTGTTGGCATCCCCCTTCGTGTAGGCCGTGCCATCCCGAACTCCCATCAACCTGTGAATGACCAGTCCATCGTCGGTCCTGAATACAACTATGTCCCCAGGCCTCAATCTCGATGGGCGCTGAACCAGGACAAGATCTCCGGGGAATAGTGTCGGGATCATTGATCCAGACTTCACGTAGACCAGCCTGAGCCCCATGGGGATCGCCAGTAGGGGTCCCAAAAGATAGAGGACCAGAAAAGCTCCACACAATATCTCCTCCCTCATAACAGTGGAGAGGTCCCCTCAGACCTCTCCCGAAAACTCAAGAAAGATCTCCTTGGCGCTTCTCTTGGTTCTAGCTAACGATTTGAGGTTAATGAGCTTTAGGGCACCCATCATTCCTTCTGGATTTGACGCCGGCAGGTAGATGATGTTCCTCCTCGGCCTGACTATGTGGGTGGGATAGGGGGACGGGTTGACCAGTACAAACTCCTTGGTCCTGGAGATCTCATCGATTATATCAATCTCTCCGGGGTCGTTCGCTATGTTGGCCTGCTCATCAGTTATCAGGACAACCACAGGTTCTTCACAGTTCCTAGCGAGCTCAAGACCCGCCATGATATTTGTCCCTAAGGAGTATCTCGTCTTCCCCACCTCCATGAGCTCTAATATTCCG
>CAZGKA010000042.1:0-18241 GCA_964525965.1 uncultured Nitrososphaerota archaeon | reverse complement strand
GCTCCTAAGACCGGCCTCAACGTGAGCGAAGGGAATCCCCATCTTTGTGGATGTCATTGCTGCCGCTAGGACGGTGTTCGTGTCCCCCTCAGCGATCACGACCTCTGGTTTTCTCCTCTCGATGACCTTCTCCAGCGCCATCATGAGTCTCGCTGTCTGCTCAGCATGAGTGCCGCTGCCGACCCCCAGATTCTCATCCGGGTTGGGAAGCGCGAGCTGCTCGAGAAATATCCTGCTCAGTCGATAGTCATAGTGTTGCCCGCTCCAGACAAACGTGTAATCCACTCCAAGCTCGTTCAGCGACTTCATGACCGGAGCTAGCTTTATCAGCTCAGGTCTTGTCCCAGCCACCACCATCAAGGACATCGATCATCTAGCATCCCAGCTACCGGAGATTGATAACCGTTTTCGACCCTCGCGGACAAACTTTTTTACAGAGGCAATGGATTTGTTTGGAGGTGCTTTCATGGGGGATGCCTTCGGTGAGATAGTTTTTGAGGATGTTGACTCCCTAGAGAGGTTTCTCAAGGAGACGTTCGCCAAGAAAGGGACGGACATAGAGCCCCTGATCCTAGGACTGAGAGAGGGCAAGGAGGTCTCCAACTTCCAGCTAGGGAAGGCGACCATAGTCAAGGCCATGAGGGATGAGAGGGGGAGGGTCCACCTGAAGTTCGATGGAGATGAGCTCTGGATCGCTGAGTTCGCCCCCAACGATGAGAACTACGTGGAATGGCTGAAGAAGAAGGTCGTTGCTCTGCTTTGGGTATCTAACGCCTTCAAGACCGTAGACCTCAAGAGGTCCGGTGAGGACGATTTCCTCTTCTACTCCGACGATGAGATAGCCGATCTTCAGGAGAAAATGAACCGGTCCTGGATGGAGTCCATGGAGGACATCTCGAAGCTTCTGTGATCACCTGTTGCTCCTGAGAAGCTCGTGAGCATAGAAGTGGACCTGCCTCACGAGGGACCTCATCTCCCTGGCTTTTCTGTCAGTATCGTGGATCCTCTCTTGAACGATTCCCAAGAACCTTCTGAGCCTGCTTAAACCAGATCTGGACCTCGGAATTGTTATCTCCTCACGGAGAGTCACATCCTCCATGTTTTTGGTGAGCATGTGGAGCTGCTCGACGAGCTCCTCTGCTTTTATGCCGATGAACCTGCCCCCGTTTATCCTCCTAGCCAGAGTTAGAGTTCTCCTCTTGTCCTCTCTGAGCGGGTCGTAGTTTATTATCACCCTTATCCTCGATCCCTCCACTATGACGGTGGCGTACCTGTCCAGCCCGTACTCGCTGAGAAGTCTGCGCACCTCTCGCTCGTTCACCTGAAGACATCCCGCGCGGATGTTTAAAGCTTTACCTGCACCATCCCCGCGAATGGTTCTGCTGACGTGGATCCTCCCCATGGAGTTGGGCATATCCAGGATACCCACTAGGGTGGAGGACCTCGAGCTCCTGAAAAGGATGGGAGTGGGCTCCATAGTTTGTTTGGCGACTGAGAGGGAGATAGTCCCCTTCTGGAGAAACGTTAGCTTTTACAGGGAGTGTGTAAGGCGAAGGAAAATGAACTTCCTCTTCTGCCCAACGCCTCCGAAGATGGCTCCTCCTGTCGAGGAGATGATCAGAGTCCTCAAGTGGATGAACTCAGAGATTCGATCCGGTAGACCCGTGGCTGTGCACTGTTTCGCCGGAGTTGGAAGAGCTGGAACCCTCGCTGCAGCGTACCTCATATTCTCAAGCGGCATGCCGGCCAGATCAGCGATGGAGAGGGTCAGGAGAGTTAGGCCCGGGGCCATAGAGAGCGATCAGCAGGAGGAATCGTTGAGAACCCTCTCAGCAACGCTGATGGTCATGCTGGCTGGTGAGATACCTCTGGATGCTGTGCTCAGGCCGCTCAGGACCAAAAAAGTCGGGGCCCTGGAGAGGGCCTTTGTCTCGCTTGAGAGGCTTCTGAGGGGGAGATGAGTTCACATCCTGTCCAGCCTGGGTATGCCCGCCAGATCCATGAGGATACCCAGCGTTCCTTTAAAAGCCGCCACCAGAAATATCCTGGCCTCCTTAACTCCCTCCTCAGCTTTTAGGACCGGGTACTTCTCGTAGTACTTGTTGAAGATCAGGGCCAGCTCGTTTGCATGCTGTATCAGTATGTCCGGCCTCATCAGATCGACTGAGGACCTGACGACCGATGGCACCTCTGCCATCTTGAATATTAGCTCTTCCTCCAGCTCCTCCTTCAAGTTCAATGGATCAAAGCTTGCGGGCATCGATCCGGCCTTCCTCAGGATGCTAGCTGCCCTGGTGTAGGAGTACTGGATGAAGGGTCCACTGTTCTCGTTGAGGTTGAGGACCCTGTTCCAGTCGAACCTGACGACCTTGTTGGGATCCACGGCCAGGAGGGCATATCTTATCGCCCCGATAGCCACCTTCTCGCTTATTTCGGATATCTCAGAGTCGCTCATGCCCCTATCCCTGAGGAGGTCCTCTACCTTTCTCTTAGTAGCGTCCACCAGTTCGTCCAGTGTGAGGTAGGTCCCCATTCTTCCCCTCATCCTGCCACTGGTGAGCTCCACCATCTCGTAGCTGAAGTGCACTAGGCGATCCGGATCTATCCCCATGAGGGCTATGCTCGACCTGACCTGGTTCTGCTCCATCTTCTGCTCAGCGCCTATGACGTTGTAGCACCTGTCAAATCCCAGCTCTTCCAGCTTGTAACAGGAGTACGCTATGTCGGTGGCTGTGTAGAGCCAGGTTCCATCAGACCTGCTGAGGAAGAACTTCTGGGGGATTGATTGCTTGAACTTCTCAAGCGATGAAAATCCGAAGACCTTGAGGACCACCTCGTTCTCCTCAGCCGCTTTATGCAGATCCAGATATATGGCCCCCTCCTCCTCTCCTGTGTATTTGGAGAGCCTTTCCACAGTCTTCTTCACGAGTCCAGACCATATTAGATCGCTTTCCCAGTCGAAGGCATCGTGCTCCACGCCCAACCTGTTCAGGGTCTCCCTGAATCCCGAGAGGACATCCTCAGCACACCTCCTGAACATGTGGGAGATCTCCTCATCTCCCGACTGATGTCTGCGTATCAGTTCTTGGAGCTTCGCCTGGGGATCGTCCATCTCCGATATGCCCTTGATCACTGGGTCCACCACCTCGCGGTTCTTGGATCTGAGCCTTTCCAAGCTGGCCTTCACCTCCTCGACATCCTCTTCCTTCCTCAGCATAACCGCCATGTTGGAGCTGGCGTATATGATCCCGTACCAGTGATCCTTCTTGACCCCTCTAGGAGGAGGGGGTGAGAACATGGATCCCAGAACAAGGTACGCCATTTGAAGCCCACTGTCGTTCACGAGATAGTGTTTCTCAACATCAAACCCCATGTAGGAAAGCATCCTAGCTAGGGTATCACCTATCACGGCGTTCCTCCCGCTCCCCACGTGTAGAGGATGGACGGGGTTGGCACTCGTGTGTTCAACCACTATCCTCCCGGAGAAGCCGCCCCTGCCGAGTTCCTCCCTGACCGCCAGCTCCACAACCCTTTTGAAGAAGAGCCCCCTATCTATCTCGAAGTTTATGAATCCCCTCATCACCGTGGCCTTCTTTACTCCGGGAGGAAGCTTCATCCCAGAGGCTATCCTCTCAGCAACTTCCTCAGGACTCATTCCGAGTTTCTTGGCGAGCTTAAATCCTATAGGCGTGCCGAGATGTCCTTCATGCCCCGGAGGAGTTCTGCTCAAGGGAACTTCCTCTACGGGGATGGGAGAAGCCTCCTTAACAGCTGAGGCTATGGCCTCCCTTATCTCTCCCAGAGGATCGTTCATGAAATCACCTCACGACCGATCGACCCAGATCTGTGATCTCGAACCTCCCTCTATCGATCCTCCTTATCAGTCCGAGCTTGATGACCCATCTCAACTTCCCCGCCAGCCTCTTTGGAGGGCACCTGAGTTTTCTTGCAAGTTCCCTGCATGTGGCTGAGCCTCCCATCTCGTCCATAGCTTTGAGGATCTCTAAGGTCCACTGGTCAAGCTCCGGCAATGAGATCACCCAACGGGGGTTTATATTGAGGTCCGGTATTAATTCTTTCTCAGCGTGAGAATGAACAGGATAGAGGAGCTTTTGGTTCAGATAATCGACTCATTACCTGAGGGAAAGGTGATAACCTATGGGTCTCTAGCCGAGCTTCTCGGCTGGAGGAGGGCAGCCAGGTATCTGGCAGATTGCGTGAGGAGGTTGAAGCTCTGTGGCTTTGAGAAGTGGTACAAGGTGGTCAGGGAGGACCTCTCCGTACAGGAAGGTGCTGAGCTCCCCCTCCTGATGGAGGGAATTGGGATAAGGAACGGGAGGGTATCTAGGGACCATCTGGCGAATCCCCACGAGATCGACGTAGATGTTGTTCCCGTGCTCAAGAGAGCTAGGGAGTCGCAGAGAACTCTCAGAAAACTTATGTCCCTCGAGGACGCCCTGGATCCTGATGATGTGGAGCTGGCCGCTGGAGTTGATGTCTCCTACGTGGACGGTTGCCCGGAGGTGGCTGTGGCATCCTGCGTGGTGATGGACCGGCGTGGAGAGATAAAAGAGATCAGGACCGTCAGGACTGAACCCACCTTCCCCTACATACCCACCTTCTTGGCGTTTAGAGAGTTAAGGCCCTGCGTTTTAGCGGTCAGAAAGTGCTCCTTCGATGTTCTTTTCGTGGACGGGCACGGTTTGGCGCATCCGGAGAAGTTCGGGGATGCGTGTCACCTCGGGGTGGTTCTCGGTGCGCCCTCGATAGGGGTCGCGAAGTCCCTGCTCGCTGGGAAGGTGATCGATGGAAGGATCTTCCTCGATGGAGATCAGGTTGGATGGGTTTTGGAAAGGGGGAAGCGGATCTTCATCTCCCCAGGAAACAAGATCGGCCTTGAATCGTCTGTAAGGATCGCTGAAGCATTTATATTCGAGGGACCGCAACCAGATCCTCTCGTGCTCGCCCACAGGGAGTCCCGGAAGGAGGCCTCCAAGATCAAGACAGAGATCAGATCCAAAGGGAGGAAAACTTGAAGGGTGGCTCGAAGATGCCCCTCTCTGTGACTATAGCTGACACCGCATCAGGAGGGGTGACGTCGAACGTTCTACCCTTAAAAACCCTGAACCTCTCCTCCTCGCTCATCGGATCATGCCATATCTTGGTCGTGTCTGAGACAACGACCACTGGAAGACCGTGATGCCTGCAGACCAGGGCTAGCGGCATGGTTCCAGCTTTATTGACTATAGTTCCGTCCGAGTAGATTGCGTCAGCCCCCACTAGGACAGCCCTCTCTTCGTAGACGGAGAGCCAGGGGAGGAGAGCATCGGGCACCACTCTCGCAATGACGCCGTGTTTGGATAGAAGAGCTGACGTCCTGCGGCCCTCGCCTCCCGGCAAGGACTCCCCCACCAGCACGTCCTCAAGCAGGTTCCTCCGCTCGAGTGTCAGAACACACTCGAACACTGTGGAGGACCAGCTCAGCGTGGACAAGTGGTTTCTCTTCAGTTTCCCGAAAAGTAAGGTTACTTCTTCCGGTATCTTCCTTTTTCCAAGCTCTAAGGCATCAATAAACTTTCTTAGACCATCAACTCCGGATGATCGAAGGATCAGGTTGAGATTCCGAAGAGGGATCATCTCCGGATGGGCCCTGCAGAGTAGCTCAGACCACCTGAGCGCTTCCTCCCTTTCAAGGGAAAGAAGGGATTTAGCAGCTCTGAGAGCTATCTGAGAGGCACCTGAAGATTTATCCTCAAGCAGAGCCTTGAGCTCGTCCCTTGACAAAACCGATCCCTTGGCGGATCAGGAGGACTGCATCGTTCCCTTCACCCTGACGAGCTGTTCCCTCTTGGCATCCACCTTGCTCATGTGGTCCTCAAGCTTCTTGAGGTAGGACTCAAACTCCTCCCTTGGTGTGTTCTCCTTAGCAGTGAGGTCATCCTCAAACAGATCATAATAGACCCTGGCCTGCTCAGCTATCTCATCTATTCTATCTATCTTGGGCTCCACCAGCAGTATGGCTATCTCTATGTACTTGGATTCTGGCGATGTTGCTGCTATTCCCTCCCGGACGTCTACGCCGGCTATCCTCTCCACAAGCATCTTCTTGGCTTGGAAGATGTTGTCCACCGTGACAAGGGTCTCAGGCCCCCTTACAACAAATGCTGCCTTAACCGCCGTGCTGGGGTCTGCTTTAGCAAGCCCTCCCGTCTCAAGCGCCGCCTCCACCAAGAACTCCAAGCTCCCACCGAGGACATCCACCCTCGTCCTGAAGTAGTAGGGGACTACGAGAGAAGCCTCGAACATGCTCAGGAGACTCTTTAGATCCTGGGAGTCGAAAGTTGTCTTGAACCCCCCCTTTATGGGGGTCTCAGATGCTGAGGAGAGAACTCTCAGAGCCTCAGCTATGCTGACGTTTATCTTATCGAGAAGCTCGACGTCGCTTATGTTCGGCATCTCCTGAGTTATCCTCTCCATCAGATAATCATTATCGGCAACAAAAATCGCATCCACCTTGTCCAGAAGGTTGGCCAGACAGATGGCTGTGTTGTAGCTGAACCTCATGGTCTCCTTCGGGTATCTGAAGGGGAGGACCACGCTGGCTATTATGGGCTGGACCATTTTACCACTGGAGGAGAGGATCTCCTTTACATAGTCAGAAACAATCGGTATAGCTCCACTTCCAGTACCCCCTCCGGTTGAGGAGGTGAGAAGGACCGCCTGACTCTCGGTTATTCCATCAGAGACCACGTTCTCCACGAAGACCTTCTTCCACTTCTCCTGAGATATCGCATCTCTAGAGTCCTTCCACTTGGAGCCAACACCGGCACCACCAAAATCGCCGAACAGGAAGAACCTCTCCTTGAGAAAGCTTAACTTCGCTTTATCAGGCTCGGCAGTGTTGAACACAGAGACCCCGACGAAGTTCTCCCTCATTAGTCCGTACGTTGTGTCTATTATGTTTCCTCCAGCTCCTCCAAGCCCCACCCCGTACCATTTCATCGGGGGAACACCTTGGAAGACCCAGTGCAGAGGACTATTTTAAACATTATTCAGCACCTTCATCTGCTTTCTCTTCACTTTTTTCAAGCGTCGACCTGGCGAATATCGACTTCAGGTAGTCCTTTATTTCATTGATCTCCCTCTTTATTGAGTATACCTCTAGAAAGGAGCTCTCACTAACGTTAGACCTTATTCTCTCTATCTCGGCAAGAACACCTCGCACATCCTCAAGAAGATCCCCAACAGGAGCTTCCAGCTTCGATAGCTTCTCGAATATCTCCTGTAGAAGAACAGCCTCCTCATACATATGATTTAGTTCCTCCTCGAGCACCTGACCAGAAATTGCTTTTTTGTGGATCACTAGGTTTCCCTCCATTATTATGTCCTTGTCCTCCGAGGATATCATCCTCATTATGAGCCCTCTCCATTTCTTTGGTATCTTCACAAGGTCATCGACACGAACCACGTAGTCGTTGGCCTTGAGGAGGTTCATTATGTATGACTTCCAGAACGGGTACAACCTTCTAGCCTCGGTAACGATCTCCATGAACTCGTCCACGTTTGTTATCCTTCCTCTCATCAGATCCAAGCATCTAGCTGCTTTATCCTCCTTGCTGAGACTTTCATCAGCCATGACCGCTTTCATGGCATCCAAGACATCAAGACCTCCCTCCATCAGGGAGAGGGCGTCGAACGGGCTCATTCCACGCTCCATAAATGGGTATAAATCGAGGAGCGTGTTCACGTGATTTTCCATCCTTTTTATATCATCGAGTAGCTTATCTATATCCTCTTTGGACTTAAGCTCCTTCTCTATAGCTGAGATCCTAGAGGATAGTTTTTCATAGAAGGCCTCGTATACGTCGGATGAGGCCAGCTCATCCATGTACCTGCAGACCTCCTTTACCTTCGAGAGGACCGAGATCACTCTTTCCTTTTTAGCTAGTATTTCATTTATTTTGTTTAAATCCTCTCTGACCTGATCTAGCGACCTCCTGACAACCTCGATAGTGGCTACAGAGGCGGTTTCATTGGCTCTGTTCAGCAGATCTTCTATCCTCCTCACGTCTGCCCTTATAAAGTCGAGAGGAACTCCTTTATCCTCGAGTTGGGAGATCTGCTCCCTTATTTTTTCCAGCCTATCTTTAAGCTTAGATATACTCTCCTCGGAAAATCTCGCGAGAGGTCTGGATAGGGGACCTACCCTCCTTGACTCGGAAATTATTTCTTCAAATATGTCCCTGATCTCTATTATCTTGTTTCTATAGGGAACGAGAACCCCTAGTGGAATCTCAACGCGAAACGATAGGTGAACCAGCTTTGAAAATGCGGGATCCCTGCCCACATCCTCTATGAGCTCCTTGAACCGCATCTCCGCTGCTTCAGCTCTCGCCTTGAGGCGGGCATACGTTGTTGGATCTCTGTCCTTTATTCCCTCTAGGATCTCCTTTGCCCGCTCTATTACTCCATATAAATTTTCTAGGTCCTCTAGAAGTCCAGATCTTCTGATCCTCTCCAAGATCACCCTAGCGGTCCTTTCTTCCATGCCAGCATCAGTTAGGGTCGTTATCACATACTCGGAAGCCATCAGTCCTTAAGAGAGATCGACTTCGATAAAAAAATTGGAGGACATTTAGACATCATGGCTCACGATTGAGGCCTCCTCGATGATGGAACCAGAACTTATCTTAACTCCGGGCATTATAACAGATCGAGCACCTATGCGAGCTCCAGAGCCAAGAAGTGGTCCCATGCTTTTTCTCCCGCTGTCCACAATTCTGCCCTTTATCCTCATCTTTACCGTCGATCCGTTTAGGGGAACGCTTTTGAGAACCGAACCGGAACCTATGTAGCAATTATCGGATATTATTGAGTTGGAAATTGTGCAATTGGGTAATATCTGGATGTTGTCCATCAGGACGCTACCCCTGATCGAGGAGAACTCCCCTATTACGCACCCTCTTCCGATCACTGAAGCCTCCACAACACATCCCCGGAGCACACAACCATCTCCGAGAGCTACCGGCTTCCTCACAACCGACGTGCACCACACCTCAACGTTCTCTCCAACGATCATGCCGTGTTTCTTGAGGAGGTACATGTTCACATCGAGATAATCCCAGGGGTATCCGATATCGTTCCAGTATCCTTTTATCTCGATGACTTTGACCTCCTTCCTCTCAGAAAGCATCATTATGGAATCGGTAAGCTCATACTCACCTCTCTCGCTCATATCAGTCCTCTCAATGAAGTCCAGTATCTCCGGGCCTAGGTGGTATATGCCGGCATTTATAAGCCCCTCTCCTGATCCGCTCTTCTCCATTATTCCCGCCAAAACACCGTCTCTCACAATCACCTTCCCGTATCTGGAGACATCCCTTACTCTGTATACGGCCATCGAGTTCTCAGTTCTCACAATATCCTCAAGTGAGGCGTCAACAAAGAGGTCACCATACACAAGCAAAAAGTCCTCATCTATAAAGTCCCTAGCAGCGTACAGCGCTGAGGCAGTTCCACTTATCTTCTCATCCCTGAAGAAGGTAGCGTCATCCTTCAGGTGATCCCTCACGATCTCCTCCCCATGACCAACAACCACGGCGAAGTCGTCCACGCCATGTTCCCTGAGGAGGTCCATTATGTGGTCTAATAGAGGCCTGTTGCACACAGGAAGCATGGATTTTGGTGTGAAATCTGTCAGAGGTTGAAGCCTCACCCCTCTGCCAGCCGCGAGTATTATCGCCTTCATTGAGAAGCTTGTCCATGCCCAACCTAAAGAAACTTTCGCTTTCTGATGAGTGGTATGGGCTCAAGAGAGCTTTTGGAAATCATCCATCAGTTTCGGACAGTTAACGAGAAACCTGATCCTTTCCAGATAGTCCTGTTGAGAACCTGTTTTAATTGATACTGCCTTTGTTGACACAGCAGATTGAGGATCAAGTGCATGAGAGGGATCATAGCTTGGATTCATTATTTCGGAAATTTTAGGCTTTTATTTAGTTGCGGCCTCTCTCCACGGGGATCCCTTGTACAGATGGAGAGGGAGGAGGAAGGGCCCGGGAAGACCCATGAAGCCCAGGTTCATAAGCTCATGGATGGGAAGCTTCGCCTTTGTACCATCACCCTTCCTGCCACCGGGCTGTAGCAACGCCATATTTCTGACTCCCGATGAGTTTGAGGCCTTCAGACTGGTCTATTTTAATGGTCTTGACCAAGAAACAGCTGCTGAACAGATGGGCATCTCGAGAGGAACCTTATGGAGAACTCTTAACAGTGCTAGAAAGAAGATAGCTACAGCTCTTGTTCAGAGAAGACCCTTGGTTGTCACAGGGCAGGTTCCTTAGGATTTAGCGGGAGGATATATTCTAAAATAAAAAAGAGGAGGGAGTTTCTACTTCTTTCTAGTGGCTGCGAATGCGGCCACTATCACTAATATTATCACTATTACGATGACGGCTATCCAGGTGGGGCTCAGTCCGGCTGAGGGACCTCCGTAGGAGGGTTTAGTTCCTTTGAGGCCTACTCCCCAGAGAACTACGTTGGTGACGAACTGAGGCCCTGACAGCGGCTTATCATGATATTCAGGAGTCCACATTCCCCTGTAGTGGTCAAAGGGAGCCTCACCGCTCGCTATCACTATACCTCCGTTGGGCATCACCTCAGCTGCCATCAGGACTATCTTTCCTCTGTAGCTAACATCGAACGCCTCGGGTAGGGGTTTGACGAACTCTCCTATGGCACCCTGATCACTGGTCCAAGCGATTCTATAGACATGTTGAGGGGCGGACTTTACCATGTTGTCCCACTTACCGTTGACGTAGGCGACTACCGGGCCAGGACCGTGGAATAGGACTCCGTGGCTCACTCCATCTGCGAGGAATTTGACCTCTGGATCAGGCGAAATTATTCCAATGACACGGTATGGTTTACCGGCATTTGACTGAGTGTCCGTGGCCTCACAGTGGTCTATCCTCAACACGCTTCCCACAGCCTGCAGGACATCATTTGCAGGACCGATTCTGAGGTAATCTCCACCCTTATAGTCGGAGTCGCCAGTTACCCATAGAGTCTTTCCTCCTTCGTCGAACCACTTCTTTATGGCTGCTATCTCGTCGGAGGTGTACTTCTGTGAGGTATCGACCTGGACAAGTATCAACATGGCCGCGTCCTTTATCTCGTCATAGGTTATTGTGTCCGTGTAGACCTTCCATTCCACCTGAGTTATGTTTCCTTCCATCCACTTCAGGCAGTTGTCCGGTTTCAGCATTCCCTTGGCGAACACAACAACCAGAGGCTTCTTCTGAGCAGCTACAGGAACCGCCATGGAGAGGAGGAAAACTGCAAGAAGCCCAGCAGCAACGAGAGAGCTTCTCATCTTGGCCACCAGGACAGTGCTCCGAGGTTTATTAAAAACCCTTTTTCGGACTAGCTATAATGATCTATATAGACTATTTAGATTTCTGGCGTAGGGTTTAAGAGAAGATGAGAAGGGGGGTTCGTGGTGAAACTTTGAGGAGGAGGGGCGTCGGGAAGGGTGTCGTACTTGCCATAGTTGTGGTCATAGTAGTCATTTGTGCAGCTGCCGCTGGCCTCCTCATGAGAGGAGGCGGCCCTTCTAAACCGTCCACCCAGGCTCAAGGGATAACTCTGAGGGTGATAACAAGACACGGATATGATATACTGGATGTAGCCAAAAAGGAGTTCTTAGCATCGGATTTAGCCAAGAAATACCACATCGTTAACATCGAGTGGCTATCCGTCGATCCGGGCGAGTGGATAGATATAATCAAGGCAAGCGCCAACAAACCCGGTAAGGAAATAGACGTGGCTTGGGGAGGAGGACCCACCCTCTTCAACCTGTTGGCCGACAAGGGTTACCTAGCTCCGATGACCAGCCAGGAGGTCCTGTCAGCGTCCAAAGACATACCGGATAAGCTTGCTGGAGCCATGATGAAGAGGTTCGACTCCCAGGGCAGACCTATCTGGGTGGCTGCTGCGATATCCTCCTTTGGGTTCACGATAAACAAGAAGTATCTGCAGAAGGCGGGTCTTCCAGTGCCCGAGAGGTGGATAGACCTGGCCAACGAGACCTATGCTAAGACCCTACCGATACCGAGCATAGGAACGGCTGATGCCATGTTCAGCACCAGCAACACCAGGATGTTCGAGATAATACTCCAAGACTATGGCTGGGAGAAGGGATGGGAGATCCTCACCCTGATAGGGGCCAACGCTAGGATATACGACAAGTCGGGTCTGGTCAGGGATGCCGTCATAAGGGGGGACATAGGTGCTGGCACCACGATAGACTTCTACGGATACACGGCCCAGCTGGAGAACCCAGAGGTGTGTCAATACCTCGTCCCCAAGGACGGCTCGATAGTGAACGGAGATCCCATAGCCCTCCTGAAGACCTCAAAGCACCCTGAGGCTGCTCAGGCCTTCATAGCTTGGGTGCTAAGCCCCGAGGGCCAGAAGATCTGGCTCGATCCTAAGGTAAACAGAATGCCCGCCAACCCCAAGGTGTTCGACACGCCAGAGGGCAAGAAGAGAAGTGATCTCAAGGCAGCCTATGAGCACACCCTGAACCTCATGTCGATAAAGTTCAGCGACGAGCTTGCCAGCAGCTACGAGTTCAGTCTCATCCAGTTCTATCACTGGACCATATATGTGCCTCACGACAAGCTTCAGCAGGCATGGGAGGCGCTGGCTAAGGCCAAGCTTGAGGGTAAGATCTCCGAGCAGAGATTCAAGGAGCTCATAGCCATGCTGGCCGATCCGACCAAACTGCAGTTCAAGGATCCCAGGACTGGCAAGATTGAGACCTTTACGCAGAGCTACGCTCAGAGCATAAACAGCCTGCTGTTCAACAACATAGACTTCAGGAAGAAGATAACTGATGAGTGGTATAAGGCGGCTGTCAAGAGGTACGAAGAAGTTCTGAAGATCCTGGGAAGCTAAGCCGAAGTGATAGGTGCTTGTGAATGAGCAGCTTCGCCAAGAGACTAAAGAGAGAACTGGACTCCTTGACGGTAACTCAACTTTCAGTATCACTCTTTATCCTGATTTTTTTCCTGATAGTTCCCTTGTTTTACATGGTGCTTAGGGCCTTTTTCCACAATGGAAGGCTTTCGGCCTATTACTTTCAAGCTCTGCTCTCCGATCCTAACTTCATAACCTATCCTCCAAACCTCAACTTCATCTACGTGACCAAGACATCCCTTGGAACTTTCTTGTTTGTGGGAAATAGAGGTCCCGACTTTGGCGTTCTTTTTAACAGTTTATTCGTTGCAACTACGGTCACAGTCTTCTCTATACTGCTGGGGGTTACGGCTGCCTTCATAATGGCTAGGTACGATTTCTTCGGTAAGACATTCTTTCGAGTGGTGCTCCTGATACCGATGCTCGCCACGCCCTTCGTGAATGCCTTTGTGATAGGCAAGGTGCTGGGACAGAATGGTCTGTTCAACTATATATTCCACGATGTCCTACATCTGATTCCGTTCAAGATACAGATATCAGGTCTTCCGGCTGTTGCACTCATCCAGACGATAAGCTTCTTTCCGATAGTTTACTTGAACGCCCTTAGCTCCTTCATAAGCATAGATCCATCCATGGAGGAGCAGGCTGAGACCCTAGGTGCTAAAGGATTCAAGGTGTTCAGAAGCGTGACCCTCCCTTTAGCCCTCCCTGGGATAGCTGCTGGGGCGGCCATAGTTTTCATAATAAGTCTGGAGGATCTAGGAGCCCCGATAGGTCTCAGTGGAGCCTTTGGGAGTGGGCTTCACCAGAAGCTCATTAGCTTCTACATATACAGCGAGTTCATCGGAGGTCTGGGTTCGGTGGAGCAAGTTCATGCCTCCACATATGCTCTAGCAGTGATAATGTTGACCATAGCTGTGGCGGTCTTCCTCTCTATAAAGAAGTACGTGACCCTACGACAGTATGCTATGATATCAAAGGGGGGCAGGTTCAATCCCAGAGTCAGAAAGCTGGGCCCTCTCGGGCTTTTTAGCGCTTATGTATTTCTAATAGGACTTGTGGTCACCGCTTCCTTTCCACAGATAGGCGTAGTCATACTGGCCATGAGTGACTGGGCCTACAACGGTCTTCCGGTTCCAACCGCCTTCACCTCCCAGTTCATGAGTGAGCTGGTCAGCGAGCCTGACGTGCTCAGATCGATAATTAACAGCCTCACGTACTCGTCGATAGCCACCATGCTCATGCTGGTGGTCGGCGTCAGTGCGGCGTACGTCATAGCTAGGAGGAAGATACCGGGAAGAGATGCGTTGGACAGTCTAGTGACTGTGCCGATAGCTGTCCCAGGTATAATCCTAGCTGTCGGCTACTTGCTCTTCTTCGCAACGTTCTTCTCGGGGACTCCGTTTGACCCATTCCTCAATCCGGGACTTCTGTTGATATTCACCTATACAGTCAGGAGGATACCGTTCACCGCTAGATCAGTGTTCGCAGGACTTCAGCAGACGCATGAGAGTTTGGAGGAGGCAGCACTGAATCTCGGGGCGAACAGGTGGAGGACCTTCGCAACTATAGCCATACCGCTGATAGCGGCCAACGTGATAGGAGGAGGGCTTCTCTCATTTGTCTACTCGATGAACGAGGTCAGCACGAGCATAACTCTGAGCAGCTTAAAGCCAGAGCAGGGACCGATAACTTTCTACATGAGTCAGGTCATATACTCCAGTGGTGCTGTGGGGACGGTCAGCGTGGCCGCTGCCCTGGGAGTGTTGCTCATGAGCATCCAGCTCGTGGTGATGACCGTGTCTAACTACCTGCTCAAGCAGAGGGTTGCCTTCCTGGGTGTCTGAGATGGTAAGGGTCAGGCTGGAGAAGGTGGTCAAGAGGTTTGGGGAGG
Organism: uncultured Nitrososphaerota archaeon; assembly: GCA_964525965.1. GTDB lineage: Archaea > Korarchaeota > Korarchaeia > Korarchaeales > Korarchaeaceae > Methanodesulfokora. The sequence goes on along the minus strand of CAZGKA010000042.1, from coordinate 3,366 downwards.
TCACCGCTGTGGGCGGTGTCTCCCTAGATATAAATCACGGGGAGTTCTTCACCGTTCTGGGTCCAAGTGGATGTGGAAAAACAACCCTTCTCAGGATAATAGCTGGCTTGGAGCATCCAGATGAAGGAAGGATCTACTTCGACGATCAGGACGTGACCGAGCTCCCTCCCTACAGGAGAGGGACGGGCATGGTCTTTCAGAACTACGCTCTCTGGCCTCACATGTCCGTGTTCGACAACATAGCCTATGGACTTAAGGTGATGAAGCTCCCAAGGGACGAGATAGAGAGGAGGGTCAAGAAGATACTGGAGCTCGTCAAACTCGTGGGAATGGAGAACAGGTACCCCACACAGCTGTCGGGAGGCCAGCAGCAGAGGGTGGCCCTCGCCAGGGCCTTGGTGATAGAGCCGAAAATACTCCTGCTGGATGAGCCGCTCTCCAACCTGGACGCTAAGCTCAGGATAGAGATGAGGACCGAGGTCAAGAGAATACAGAAGGAGCTAGGGCTGACCACGATCTATGTGACCCACGATCAAGAGGAGGCCATGGTCATGTCGGATCGGCTAGCTGTGATGAACGCTGGAAGGATAATGCAGGTGGGAACTCCCTCTGAGGTCTACAGAAGGCCGAAGAACCTATTTGTGGCCACCTTCTTAGGAAGATGTAACATCCTCAGGGGGGAGATCGTGGAGAGGCACAACGATGTGGTGGATGTGGTCGCAAACGGCCTCAAACTTAGAGGAGTTCTGACGGGGAGGCCTCTGAACAGGGGAGACAAGGCGTTCTGCATAATAAGACCTGAGTCTTTCTCGGTGCAGGAGGAGGAGAACCTCTTCGAGGGGACCGTTGAGTGGATATCCTTCGCGGGATCCTACACCCAGATACTTCTCAAGATAAGCAGCGGGAGAAGTATAACCGCTAATGTGAGCTCTAGCTTCAGAGCTGAGGCTGGATCCAAGATCAAGCTGTATGTGAATCCTGAGGACGTCTTGGTCCTTCCTCCGGAGGAGGCGATGGCCTACTCCAAGGAGTTGTGACCCCCCGTTATTACCTTTTTATCTAGTTTATACTTTTCAGTTTTTCAGGCTTTAATTTTCTCCCCTCCCCTGAGCCCTGGTGGTCGCATGCGCGCGAGATGCCTCTGGGCAGTGTTCCTCGTTCTTCTGACGCTTCCCCTCATGTCCGTCGCTGCCCTCCCAAAGGCTCCTGTGGTCTTCTATGCTGACAAGGTGAAATATCCTCTGTTCTCGGTGCCTGAGCCAGTACTGGTCGGCGGGAAGATCAGCTGCCTCGTGGTGAGCTCCCTAGAGGTCAAGTCAGCCAAGATTGTGGGTCAGTTCAGAAGCTACGATCTGTCCCTAACTGGATCCAAAGAGCAGGGGAAGCTTGTCAACTACACGTTCAGCCTTCCGGAGGACGTTCTCCCCGGTCTGTACAACCTAACACTTGAGACATCATCGGGGAGCATAGTGGAGCCCAACTCCGTGTGGGTTCTGAGGAGCTGGCCGACCCATCTCAAGCTCTTCCTCTTCGGGGATGTGAAGACCCCGACAGCAGCTCCCTACCTCTATGAGACCGTGCGCGAGATGAACCTCATCAACCCGGACGTGGCCATCTTCTTGGGAGACTTAGTGGAGACCCCTGTGATAAAGTCCGCTTGGCAGTACTTCCTAGGTTCCTTCCTGATGCTGAAGGTTCCGACCTATGTGGTCGTCGGCAACCACGAGTACGAGAGCACCGGAGAGGCGAGCATATATCAGAGTATAGTTGGGCCGCTGAACTACTCGGTCAGGATAGGAAACTTCCTGATCGTGGTCCTTCCGAGCGACAAGGATGGATGGGTCAGGATGAAGTACCTCAAGTGGGCCGATGAAGTCATGTCCAGGAACGAGAAGTGCTTCAAGATCTTGGCCTTCCACCATCCGCTGTTCAATCCAAGGCTCAAGGAGCTCGGGATATACAACTTCACCGTCAACTCCGCTGACGACTTCAGCAAGCTCCTGAGCAACGGATACATATATCCGAGCTGGGCGGATCATCCGGAGGAAGCCAAGTACCTGTTCGAGCTGGTGCTCAAGCACGACGTCAGGATAATAGCCTCTGAGCACATACACACCGACCTAAATGTCATGGTCGTGGACTCCAAGGGGCACAAGCACTACTTCATATCGCCCTCGGCCATAGCTTACGACATAAGGGAGCACGACATAAGGGGGTACAAGATCCTGAGCATCTACTCCAACGGCACCGTCGATCTGAGGACCACCTACTACGACGACACCGGATTCGCCAAGTACCCCAACTCCATACCCCTTGACTCTGGAGAAGGTGTTGAGCCATATCAGATAGGACTCCTGAAGTACTACTACGTGAACAACGACGGCAAGCACGGGGACGTGTCCTTCTTCGCTGTGAACGAGCTGAAGCAGGGGTTCAAGGACGTAAGGATTGTGTTCAGGTTCCCGAAGGATGTGGACGTCAGCAAGATGAAGCTCAGGTTCTCCGGGACGACCGAGCCCAAGTTTACCGTGATAACGGGCGATAAGTACAAGTTCGTCGTGTTCGAGGGAGTTGAGCTGCCGGCCAAGTCCTCCTTAAGCATAGTGATGTACTCCTCCAAGGACTCATCTCCTCCATCCGTGGAGATTGTGGACCACACAAAGAAGGACTCATGGTTGTTGGTCGATCTGAGGGAGAGCGACTCCGGGTGGGGGCCTGGTCCAATAGAGGTGGAGTACAACTCCTCCGGAGTTTGGAAGAAACCCTCTCTAGTGGATCTCCAGCCATCGAACAACGGAACTGTGGGTTACGTCGTCTGGATACCCTACTCAAACAGCCTGCAGCTCAGGGTGAAGGCCACGGATCTGGCGGGCAACTCGGTAACTAAGATCTTTAGTATAACAGAAAAAAAGACCACTGCTGGTCCGACCACCCCGAGCCAGGCTGCCCAACCAGGTAAGACAACGGTCGGCTCGCCATCAATCTCCTCCAGCGAGATCATGATCGCCGCTGTCCTCGCGCTCGCTGTGGTGGTGGCCGTCGCTCTCCTCCTCATGAGGAGGAAGTAATTCTCCTCCTCTCCTCCTCCCTTTTTGGATAAAAGGTCAGCTCTACAACTCCCGCCACGTTTATGGTGCTTCCGTATCTGAGTGGAACCTCCTCCCCTGGAAGGAGCTCATGTCCGTCAACCACCACGCCGTAGGTGCTGTGAAGGTCCTTCAGCACGTAGCTCCCCCTAACCTTCTGTATGAGGAAGTGTCTCAGGGATATGTACTTCAGCTTCCTCCTCGGAATGAGGTTCTCGAAGTCCTTCCTGCCGAACACCCTGTAGTCGTCCACGATTCCAAGCTTTCTACCATCCGGAAG
>CAZGKA010000041.1:0-4691 GCA_964525965.1 uncultured Nitrososphaerota archaeon | reverse complement strand
CCGAACGGAGATCTGGCCAGTTTCTCAGCGTAGACGAAGACCAGAACGGCCACACCTAAGATTATAAAGGTGGCTCCAACGAACCTCGGCGGGCCAGCCCCTATCCACCTGAAGACATCTGGTATCATGACCCCCTGGGTGCCTCCAGCTATCGGATCGTAGTTCCAGACCACTATCTGAAGCACGTCTCCGAAGGCGAGAAGCGTTATTCCTAGGTAGGCCTCCTTAAGCCTGAGCGCCGGATAGGAACACAGATATCCCACGATTCCTCCGAGGATCGCCGCCAGTACAATGGTCACTATCAACATCGCTATGGACAAGCCGGGATTGGCAGCTATTATCCTGCTGAGCTCGTCGACCAGCTTGTAGTTTATCAGATGGTTTGCATACTCAACTCCCGAAGGTTTGCCAAACATGGCAGCTATTATCCTGCCGGTTATACTTCCTGCCACGAGAGCTCCGACCAGAACCGTGAGAACTCTCCCGAACTGAGGGATGTCAGCGAATCCTACCTCCAGGTTCAAGCTTATGGTCACTATGAGCCCGACAGCGAAGTTTATCAGGATGTTCAGGAGGAGAGGATTCGCGAGTATGTCCATTATGCCCATTCAGAACTCCTCCCGTTCAGATCTTTATACCAATCTTCCCCAGAACCCCCTTCCAGTTTATAGCTGCCAGACCGCGCGGATAGAACAGCAGTGTTATGACCATTGCTATCATGGGGATCACGGGCCTGTAGGCGCATATCCATCCGCCCAGTGTTACGGACAGCGAGTAGGTTCCAAGCTCCTCGACGAGCCCTATGAGGAATCCTCCTAGTATGCTCGCCAGCACGCTGTCAAGCCCTCCGACTATGGAGCCAGCGAACAGGGTGACCAGTATGGTCATCCCGACGGAGGGATACCCGCTTATCGTCAGGGACAGGAAGGCGCCGGCTAGCCCGGCCAGACCACCTCCCAGAAGCCAAGCCGCTAGATATATCTTTTCGGGATTTATTCCGAGCACCTGAGCCAGCTCTGGGTTCTCTATGGTGGTCCTCATGGCTATTCCGAAGTTGGTCCTCGTCATGAACAGATAGATCCCTATCGATATCAGGACCACTAGTATGAAGGAGACTATCGGTATGGCCTTTATCTCAGCACCTCCTATCCTAAAGAGGACCGGATCCTTGAGCTCGAGCACAAAGTACCTGGCGCTCAGTTTGAACGTCTCCGTGAGGTAGTCAGCGAACACGTTCAGGAACGCGAAGAAGACTAGGTCAACGCCCAATGTGGACATCATCAGGGTGACCATGTCCGCCTTTCTCTTGAGCAGGTACCTGTTGACGAATATGTATGTTGCAAATCCGAGAAAAGCGGAGAAGAGGGCGGCGGGAAGGAAGTAGTAGTATGGGCTTCCTCCCAGCAGGGACAGGAACGCGTACGTTATGTAAAAGCCCCAAGCAACCTTCGAGGCGTGAGCGAAGTTGAACGTTCCCGTCGCCATATATATCAGTGTTATGCCGGCGGCCGCAAGGGCTATCCCATCAGAATACGCGAGCGCTTTTAGGAATATCTCTATCAATGCATTAACACCTCCTCACGAGCCTTTCCCGTCTGAACCTAACTCCGACGTCGATCTGAAAGAGTCGTCATTTTTTTAAACTTTTCGTCGGGGATTTCTCAACTTTTATTTTTCTAGGATCGACAGACCTTCTTTTATTGGCCCCATTTAACTCATCTGGCGAGACTCCTGTAGAAACAGGTCCCATCTAAAATATTTCCTAACTAAGTGATGTTTAGTTTAGATATCTTCCAGAGGGATCGACCCCCTCACCATCGAAAAAGTAGGAAAAAAATTAAACTCTTTTGATCGTGAGAGCACGCTAGGGATATCAATTTCGAAAAGCTGATTCAGTACAGTATGATCATCCCGCTTTTTTGTGAAAAAATTTATATTGAAGCTCACAGAATCCCTTAGAGAGGCCAAGGTTGGAAGGAGGTACGAGTTATGGAGTCCAAGGTGGCATACGCACTGATGTTGATATTCCTACTGATAGGAGTGGGCATTGGATGGGCCATCAAGCCGACACCCACAGCGCCAGCTACCGGTGGTGGAGGAGCAGGCGGAGGAGCAGGAACCCAGCCGCAGCAGCCAACCACTCAGGTAGGTCTCACAGGTGAGGTACCGATAGGTGCCCTTCTCTCCCTCACGGGGGCCCTCTCCAACTATGGAGAAAACAGTCAGGTTGCCCTTCAGCTCGCCGAGAAGCAGATCAACGAGTGGCTCGCATCGATAGGTGAGAAGTGGAGGATAAAGGTCTACTACGAGGACACCGCCACCGATCCCAAGACCGCGCTGGACAAGGTCCAGGCCCTCTATGGTAAAGGTGTGAAGATTTTCATAGGACCGATGACCAGCGCTGAGGTGAGCACGGTCAAGAACTATGCTGATGCTAACAAGCTGCTGGTGATATCTCAGTCCTCCACGTCTCCTGCCCTCAGCATACCCGGCGACATGATATTCAGGTACTGTCCGGACGACACGATACAGGGTCCGGCCGCCGCTCACACGGCGTTCCAGCTTGGTGTCAGGTATCTGGTTGTCGTGTGGAGAGGTGACACCTGGGGAGACGGTCTCGCTGAGACCACAATAGAGGCCTTCAACAAGCTGGTGAAGGAGAAGGGCGTGCAGGGTGAGGCGATAAAGGGAATAAGATATGACCCGAACGCCAAGGAGTTCTCCACGGAGGCTGCCAAGCTCAACCAGATTGTGAGCAACCTTGTCCAGAAGTATGGAAAGGACAAGGTCGGTGTGTCCTTCATAGGATTCACTGAATATGTGGCCTTCGCAGCCGCTGCGTCCCAGTATCCCGTCCTAAGCGAGGTCCTCTGGATCGGATCTGACGGCACCGCTGACACTCCGCAGATAACCGATAACCCGGACATAGCTGAGTTCGCCATAAAGACCAGGTTCCTCAACCCGATATTCGCTCCGTCCAGCTCCCCGTTCTTGGAGGAGGTCAAGAGCTACGTGAAGCAGAAGCTTGGTAGGGAGCCCGACAGCTACGCCTACGCCGCCTACGATGCCCTGTGGACTGTGGCAATATCCCTCGAGATGGTCAAGAAGTACGATCCAGTGGCCGTCGCCAAGATACTCCCGAGCGTGGTCAAGAGGTATATGGGTGCCTCCGGAAACTTCCAGCTCAATAAGAACGGTGACAGGGCATTCTCTGACTACTTCCTGAGGGTGGTCGTGAAGAAGAACGGCAAGTACACCTGGGACACTGCTGGAGTCTACCGCTGCTCCACCGGAAAGGTAGAGTTCTACAGCTGGTTCAAGCCATAAACAAAACCCCGAAATTTGATTATCGAATTTCTTCCTCCTTTTTCTTTAACTCCCCCGTGAATCACTTATGCAGCAGGATGCCCCCTCTTTAGGGTGACATCCCACCATACGGCCGCCCTAGACAAACAGATCATATCAATACGGAGGTTCTTGTTTCATTATCACCCGAACCATCCATAAACAAGAGAAAATTTTTATTAAGTAAGCCGAGGATTTTCCCGATTCAAGATCGAAGCAATGGGAGGTCTTGGTGATACTCTATGAGTTCTGAGAATTACATACTTCAGACAGTTGACCTTGTGAAGCGTTTCGGAGGACTGGTGGCCGTAAATCACGTCAACCTGAAGGTCAAAAGGAACACGATAACCATGCTAATGGGGCCGAATGGTGCCGGGAAGTCCACCCTCGTTAACACGTGCACCGGGGTGCTCAAGCCGGATGAGGGAAAAGTCATCTTCGACGGGCAGGACATAACGGGCTGGGCTCCTCACGAGGTATACAAATCCGGATTTGTGAGAACCTTTCAGATACCCCTTCCCTTCCAATTTCTAACGGTCCTTGAGAATGTGCTTGTGGCCCTGCCCAACTCCGGCGAGAACCCAATAAAGGCTCCTGTAAGGGGTTTATGGGAGAAGGAGGAGGAGGAAAACGTCAAGAGAGCTTTCGAGATACTGAAAATGGTCGGGCTCGACACCCACTGGAACTGGCAGGCCTTCAGGCTTGGAGGAGGCCAGCTGAAGATGTTAGAAGTGTGCAGAGCCCTCGCCACGGGAGCTAAGCTCATAGCCCTGGACGAGCCCATAGGTGGAGTTGATCCCGCCTACGCCGACAACATACTCTCCAACATAAGGAGGCTCAAGGAGACCCTAGACGTGTCCTTCCTGCTCATAGAGCACAGGATAGATATTGCCCTCCCATACGCAGACTATGTGTACGTCATGGACAGAGGAGCCGTGATAGCTGAGGGCACCCCGGACGAGATAAAGAACAACCCGAAGGTCATCGAGGTTTACCTAGGAGAGTGAGGAGGGTGTGGTGATATGACCGAAAATATATTGGAGACGAAAAACCTCAACTCCGGCTACGGGAAGTTGAAGGTTTTGTTTGACGTAAACTTCAAAGCCAAGAAGAAGGATATAACAGTCGTAGTTGGACCGAACGGCGCCGGGAAGACAACACTTCTCAACTCAATAATAGGCCTCGCCACAATACATGGAGGAAGTGTGATCTTTGAGGGTCAGGACGTGACCAAAGTTCCCCCGCACAAGAAGGCCAAGCTGGGCATAGCTTATCTCATGCAGATGGGCAACGTCGCCTCCACGTTGACGGTAGAGGAGAACCTCAGGGTTGCCGGCTACCTGATG
>CAZGKA010000040.1:0-5146 GCA_964525965.1 uncultured Nitrososphaerota archaeon | reverse complement strand
TAGAGGAGAGAAGAGACACTGGAGGTGAAAGCAGGAGGATGATCCTCCAAAAAGGAAAGAGTTTACCTCTAACGATTATTAGTGCGATCGTTGATATAATAAATAAGAAGTATAAGGAGACGTACTTCTTCTCTCCCTTCCAAGAGCTCGTTAACACTAGAGCTCCAGCGGCTAAAGCAAAGGCTAGCCCGTAATACTTCCACACGTCATACGGTATCAGTTGCACATATCCTAGAAAAACGGATCTGGTCACAGATGAGCTCATGGTTTTATTGTAGTATGAGAGAGCTCTCAAAAACGTCATGTTTGGGAACAGGAAAAGGCACACTAGAGCTGGCAGGACGGAGAAAAAGAGGGATCTAGACCTGATTACTATGGAAAGTACAATTATAAAGAATAAAAAGAACCAACAGATGGTGTTGCTCAACGGGAGAAGGGGCATCGAGACTGCTGCTAGCTTGAAGTTTCTCCTCAGGAGAAGGTAAGAGCATAGAAGAAGCAGAGCGTCTGCTAAAGCATTGGAGTAGGTTCCTATTGAAAATAAATGTATCGTGGTGGAGTTGGCGCCCATGTACACCAGAGCGGCTAGGTAGGGATTAATATCCAGGTCTCTAGCTATCAGGAAGACCAACACCCCTTCTGAGGGGATGAGAAGAGCTAAAGTGACTCTATACCAGAAGTACCACTGGCCTCCAAGCTTATAGCACGCACCTCCGAGCATGTGAATTAATGGTGGATAGTTCAGCGGGAGAATTCCTTTCTCAGCGTATTCCATGGAACTAACAAGATGTGTGGGTTCGTCCGGATTTATCCAATTTGAGACGTAAGGCTCTAAATATAAATTGACCAAGGCCACTATGGTGAAAGCAAGAAAAGTCGCTAAAACTGATTTGTCTACGATGATATCAAATTTCCTCAGGGCGACAAATATGGGGAGGATAAAAGCAGCTTCAATCGGTAGAAAAGTTTTGATGCTCAGCACGGGAGATAGTAAAGCCAAGGACACTGCTCCAGTGATGGGAGAAAGAGTTAAGGACTTCGTGAAATCCCTTGTGATGAGCAAGTTAATGGAAAGCCCGGCGGTAAACTGTAGGATCACTGATAGCATTTGTTAGAAGCTCCGGAGAGGCTGTTAAAAACATTGCTTTACTTTAAATAAGATAAACAATCACGAATGGTCATTAGAAATGAAGTTTCAATCTAAGTAATATCCAAAGACCTAGATTTTAGGAGCGGCAGACAAGGATTTTATTCAAACAATAGTAGGGTTTCTCCAAAAGAAAGACCTAAGTTTTAAAAGTAAAACACTTACTTTCTATACGGGTTTTATTCCAGGGTGACGAAGGCTTGAGGAGGCCGGGCATCTCGCGAGTTGTGGTGGAGGTCGCGGTCCTCGTCATAACAATAGCTCTAGCCGTTTTTCTTCTATCCCCTGCATCGTCCTACATCCTAGGCGGTCTTAAAACTATAATCCTCCCAGGAGGAGCTACATCCATAGAGGTCATAGGCACTGAAGGTTGGGGAACCTACAACGGCGTAATTTACCTGAAAAACTTAGGCCCCAGGGATGTTAAAGTATCACTAAATCCGATCCCCTTCCAGGTGTTCATAGATGACGTGAACGTCCCCGTCAGGAGGGTACTCCCACCTCCTGGAACGGTGCTAGTAACGGTAGGTTTCAACGCCTACTTCACATGGAAAAAGGGGACCTCCATAAGGCTAGTTCTGGACCTAACCAACTTTCCGTCAGATAAAAAGCACAAAGTCGTGGTATTTGGTCCAGTCAACACGGTCGCCCACTACATATACTACCCGCCATGAAACACATCAAGATCTTAAGCTCTCCATAAGGGAGGATCATGCTGAGGTTAACGTCCCGCAGATAAGCGTTACGACGAATTCGCACCTCTTTTATTGTAATAAGGGACTTAGTGGTCCTGCAAATCACAGTAGGGTTTACAGCTTGCTTGACATTCACTGGAAGCGTTAAGAAGGCAACGGACGCGACTCTAAAATCTGTCCCATACCTGAGGAGGTACGCAGACCTCAAGTCCGGTCTCGATCGACAAGGAGCTAGAAGCAAAACATAAAGTTAGAAATTAACGTAATATAGAACAATGGAGAAGAATCCTTTCAATCATGTTAGAGAGCCCTAGCTTTCTTATCCTGCTCCTGTACGACTCAGAGACCTTGAAGTGGACTTCTCTCTTTGTTATCCTAATGGCCTTCTCGAACCTAACGGATGTTCTGTCTGAGAGGTATTTCAGGGTCCTGTCGGGATCTCGAACCAGCGATTCGTAGCTTATACACGTGCCCCCAGCACTCCTGACCTGTTCTACTGCATGGTAGTTGAAGTAAGCCCAAACGATGAGCATCTTGTCGAGATAATCTCTACAGGCAGGCAGCTCGTACCTCCTCGATAGCCTCTGGAAGTCCTCCTCGATAAAGAACAGCTTTCCCACTGATCCAACTTTGGGAAATATCCTCGTCAGAACCCACTCTCCGAACGGTCCTTCCCTTAACATCCTGTACGCCGGACGTAACCACGATCTCTTTCTCAGGGGTGCTGTGATCATTGATGCCCAAACGTCGGCGAAGTTGCGAACTATGTGCGCCACCTCGCAGCCATACATCTCGGACAGAGAGCTCATGATGAAGTGACACCTGTTGGTCTGCAGTATGACCTCGGCGTCAAGGTTGTGGAGGAGATCAAACAGCTGATGTACCTCCTCGATGCAGAACGGAACTACATCACCTCCGATGTCACGATGGATCCTGTGAAGGATCCTGAAGTAATCATCTCTTATGCTCAAAAATGGTTCCCTAAAATATCTTCTCCAGGGATCAAATCCGTGAAGTTTGGTTGCTCCCTCTCCCGTGATCTCGAACAGGAAGCCTGGGGTTCAGGGGCTCGTAGAGCACTAGGGCCTCCGGGTTGCTCAGCTCCATTATTCTGTAAATTAGCGTAGTCCCTGACCTGTAGTATCCGTTAAAGACGAACTTCAGCATCTCTCTCCACCCACTACGGATAGGAGAACCTTTTCAACCCTCTCAGCGACCTTTTTCCAGGTAAACTTCTCCTCAACAAGACGTCTGCCAGCCTTACCCATGCGATCTCTGAGCTCAGCATTGGATAAGATCCTTGAAATCCGATCAGCGAGAGCCTCAACGTGGTTTGGGGGAACTAGAAAGCCGTTCTCACCGTCCGTGATGGCTTCTCTGGGACCTCCTGAGTCCACAGCAATGACCGGAGTTCCGCAGGCCATCGACTCGAGCAGGACGAGACCCAGCCCCTCCTTCACACTTGGGAGGACTAGGCACCAGGCCTTCTTCATCGCCCTGACTTTATCCTCCTCACTCACCCATCCGAGGAACTTTATCCTGTCTGGAAGATTCAGCTTTTCAGCCATGTTTTCAAGGCGAACCCTCTCAGGTCCATCTCCAACTATCCAGAGAGCGGCCTCCGGGTGCTCCTTAGCAACTTCAGCGAAACTTCTCATGAGGAGATCCACTCTCTTATGTTTTACAAGCCTTCCGACGTACAGAACCAGCGGATCTCTGTTCTTTCTTTCCTGTATGCTGTCGAACAAGGTTAGGTCAACTCCGCCGTAGACGACATGAATCCTCTCTTCGGGCACGCCACGGTCAACGAGCTTTCTCTTGGTGCTTCCGCTCACCGTTATCACAGCATCATAGTTCAACCTGACGGAGAGAGATTCGAGGGAAGCCCTTATGATTCCCTTAACAATTCCCTTGTCCCTGAGGCTGAACTCCAGACCGTAGATATCGTGGAATATGGCCACGACAGGTTTCTTCCTGAGAGTTGCTATCAGCTTGGCTAGAGAGAGGGGCAGGGTCTGACTGGCGAGCACCAAATCAAACCTCTCCCTCATCGAATGGATCAGGGAGAAGGGGATCTGAATCGATGCTCTGGCGAAGTAGGACTGGGATCCGACAACAGGAAAGGGCCCCATCCTCACGATGTTAACCCCCTCCACAATCTCGGAGGACCTCCTCTCAGGATGCTTGTAGGTCAGCACTGTTATCTCGTGGTGTCTGGCCAGATTTCTGGCTACGTTCCAGCACCAAACCTCGCCTCCCCCTATCTGAGGGAGGAAGTACTCGGGAAGAAATAAAACCCTCAAATTAAGCTCCTCCCATTCTTGAAACCAAGCTTTGATTGGCGCTCCTTGACAGGTTAACAATCCTCGTTAGCACGTTCTCTAAGAAACTTAACGCTTTACTTAGGTGTTTTAACAACCCTCTCTCATACTAGGGACCCGTCTTTTCAGCAAGAGATATATGAAAATATAATTGCTCCAACTCCGAAGAGTGCCTGAAACAGAACGGCCTTCCAGAAGATCCTCTCCTCAGAGGAGCCCCTGCCTATCCACAAGGACCACAGCGCCTCCAAACCCCTCGTCCTTATGAGACCCTTCTCATCAACGTAGCCAACGGTCCACCTGAACCTGTTCTTCAGCCTTATCAGGAAGTTGATGAAGTAGGGCATCGTCGCTATGAGGCCAGCAGCTTTTATGGTTCCCGCCACAATGGCTGAGGCCAGCACAGCTCCTATGAGGTACGTGCCCGAGTTCCCCGGGAATATTCTGGCTGGATACCTGTTCCACAAAAGGAAGGCTCCAAGAGCCCCTGACAGGGCTGCTAGCTCAAGGGCAGAGTTCCAGCTTCCGTAGATCATGGAGCAGATCATAAGCGATGTCGAGGTGACGAGCCCGCATCCTGCCTCCATCCCGTTAAAGCCAGCATATATGTTGACGGCATTCATCAGATAGCAGAAGCCCAACGGAACAAGCGTCCAGAAGACAATACCTAGATCCAGCTTTCCGAACATGTACACGTACGGGTTGCCTATCCTGAAGGAAACAACAGGCACACCGGCCAGCGTGGACAAGAGGACTAGATCTCTCTTGCTCAACCTGAAGAGGTCGTCAGACAGGCCGAGCAGACCTCCAAGGGCGCCTGACAGCGTTGATGCTAGACATACTTCTGGATCCCCCCCTAGAAATCCCGTCACAGCCATTCCTGACAGGAAGCCGAGGAGAATTCCGAGGCCACCGAGGTAAGGAACCTTCACGCGCCTGTGCGCATCCTCAGCCATAAAACCGCGTTCCTTACACCTTTCTAT
>CAZGKA010000039.1:0-5198 GCA_964525965.1 uncultured Nitrososphaerota archaeon | reverse complement strand
CACTCCGGCCTTCTTCAGGATGGAGGGGTCCTTGTAGTCTCCCTTGACGAAGTGAACTCTCGGATTCTCAAACGGATTTTTATCCAGCTTGTCGTCCACCAGCACGATGTTCTTCTTCGTCGAGGCGAGAAGCTCCTCTATAGCAGCCTTAGATGTCTCGCACCACCCGCACACAACCACGTGATCCGTGAAGTACGAGGCCACCAAACCGAGCATCACCCCCAACTTCTCGGTCACCAGGGACTGCAGGAGGGAGGTCACCACCACGGCGAAGGACGAGATCCCCAACACGGAGATTATCATCACCAGGACCTTGCCCCAGAAGGTGTGGGGGGTTATGTCCCCGTACCCTATCGTGGCCATTGTCACGAAGGTGAAGTAGATCGAGTCGAACCATGTGAGCCTCTCCAGGTAGTGGAACCCCACGACCCCGAGCGTGAACGTGCTTATCAGTATGAGGGAGGCCCCGGATATGGCCTTCTTTACCTTACAGATTATCCTGAGGACCTGCTTTATGAGTATTATCAAGTGTTCCTCCCTCCCAGAGGGCCTCGCTGAGACGAGCTTATAACGGTATCCCGGATCTCCATCGATCGTGGCCGCGCGGGATTAGTTAGGGTCACCGAAACCTTTAAAAATTTTGTGCGATATCTCATAAAAGAGGTGGTGTTGTTTTGCCGGTACATAAGGACTGTGCCAACTTCTCTAACGGGTTCTGCAGCTTTTACGGAACGCCTGTTGATCCCAATGGTCAGGCGTGTGCCAACTTTGTCCCCAGGACTCAGCAGCCTGCTCAGGTCCCCCCGCCCGCGCCCCAGCCGGTGCTGGGAATGGGGAGAAAGTTTAGAAGAAGGAGGAGGGCTCGGAGGAGGAGGGGCAAGGGTTGGCTCAGGATCTGGCCGTTTTGAGGATAGTTGAAGTAGGTTTTGAGGATGAGGACCTTCTGAATGTAGTCTCCAAGGGCGTGAGATCTAAGTTAGGTCTCAGGACGGCCGCGAGCTTCGAGCCCTCGATACCCCGGGAGGCGTTCGACGAGTCCAGGAACCAGTACGTCTCAGATGCCCTGCTGTCCTGGATCTCGAGGAGGTTCAGCGGGCTGGTGCTCGGACTTGTGAACGCTGACGCCTACACCCCGGGGCTCAACTTCGTCTTCGGACAGGCCCAGCTTGGTGGAAGGGCGGCCGTCGTCTTTCTAGAGAGGTTAAGGCCTGAGTTCTACGGTCGTTCGGGAGACAGAAGCCTTTTCCTCGAGAGAGTGGAGAAGGAGTCGCTGCACGAGCTCGGACACGTCTTCGGCCTCGGACACTGCCCTGACAGGAGGTGCGTTATGTCGTTCAGCAACTCCATAGTTGAAGTGGATCTAAAAGGCTCCGACTTCTGTCCTAGGTGCTCTCTTCTTCTAAGGCGTCTGAGGGCAGCAGGAGGAGTGCTGAGATAGAGGCCACAGCTACGACAGCAGCACCTTCCCATTCCCTCCAACTTGCCTACTTATCACCCTTCCTGAGGATCCACGGAGGAGTGGGGAATTGAGGTCTCTCTTCAAGCTCGACCCAAGTAACGATTGAAGGAGAGCGACAGCGTTTTCTCTATTTTAAGCCACGGACCTGAGCAGCGGCCTGATTCATATCCCGTGAGCGGTCAAATGAACTCTAACAGCCTCCGACGGTCAGGTGAATACTTAAATACCTGGCTATAGCTCAGTTATCAGGTGATTAGCGTTGAGTCAGACCACGGTGGCCAAGGTGGGCAAGAAAGGTGCCATCTACCTGCCGAGGCACATCATGAGGACGCTCGGTGTAAAGGAGGGTGATAAGATCCTAATTAGAGTGGAGGGCAATAAACTGGTACTGGAGTTCGTGCCGGATCCTCTCTCCCTAGCCCTGAGGACGAAGAAGTGGGCTAAAACGACTGTGGAGGAGTTTGAAGCCGAATCTGAGGCAGAACAAGGCGAGCTGTATGGTGCTTGACGTGCTCCTCGATACAACCTACTTACTGCCGAGCTTCGGGATAGAGGTGGAGGGCCTGTCCGATGAGCACATAAGGGCTCTCAGGGAGGCCTGGTCGAGAGGATTGGTGCGCTTTCACTGCCTATCTGTCGTGTGGGTTGAGGTGATAGGCAAGATATGCAGGGAAGCCCGTAAATCAGGTGTAGGGGTAAGCGATGTGATGGATGTAGCCATTAGGTCCTTGATCGAGTCAGGCCTTTATGAGTGGATAAGCCCCGCGCCGGACGCCATCAAACTGGCCTTCGAGTTGCGTTTAGCCGGTCACAAGGACGTCGTAGATAATCTGCTCTACGCTACCTCAATTACTAGGAACATGATATTCTTGACCATGGACGAGGCCTTAAGGGATTTCTTGGTCGAACATGGCTTTAGCTCCGAGAACCTCATGGACCACAAGCAACTACTGGAGAAGTTAGGGCTCGATCAGCACTGACGATGTACATCGGGAACAGCTGATTTATCTCTGATATGCACAGAACCTTCTCCGATTCCCAGGCTCTTCCCTGTTTCGGCCCTCTTTAACCTCTCCATGGCTTCCTCTAAGAGTTCTATGGATCCATATCAACTCTGGACTTTTCCGTCGGAGCCTTTCTACTCCATGGAGCCTCCTGAGGAGCTCCTTACCTCCCATCGGGATGAGCGAGCATCCTTTTTCCTTCGAGCTCTGGCTTGAGCCAGTGAGTGGGTACTTTAATCGCTCACCGGTGAGGAAGGAGCTTGCAACAAACGTTCCACCTTATCAGCGCGCTTGGAGGAAGTATGTCCTACAGGCTAGGAAGAGGAAGGAGCTCTCCTATGTAAGGCCCCGGAAACCCTGTCGAGAAGCATCCAACGATCGAGGATATAGTGGGTTATTGCAGGAGACACAGCTATGATCTAGGTGCTCTCTTCTTCTAAGGCACCTGAAGGCAGCAGGAGGAGCGCTGAGATGGAGGCCACAGCTACGACAGCAGCTCCTCCGGCCATAAGTCCCCTAGGACTCTCCTCATATATCACACCGCTGGCCTGGGAGGCTATCCCCATGGCGTTGCCGGCTATTAGGCCTCTCAGGGCTATTATCCTTCCCCTGAGCTCCAGGGGCGTCAGGTCGGCCAGGAGCGCGAACGAGGCAGGGCGGGACATCACCAGGTTCCCGGCCAGCATAGCTAAGAAGACGAACAGATCGCTCTTCTTAGGAGAGATCATGAACAGCAGGAACATCACTGCTCCGCTCAGGTAACCGAGGAACATCACCTTGTTTCGTCCTATTCTATCAGTCAGGTAGCCCGAGAGGAGCATTCCTCCCATGCCGACGAACCCCGTTATGGAGCTTATCCACCCCCAGGACTCGGCGCTTATCCCCAAGAACTTGACGGAGTACACCTGGAGGAAGGGCCATATTCCTTGGTAGACCGCTGACGCGGCCGACTGTATGAGGACAAGCTTTCCCACACTTCCTTTCAGGAGCTTTGCTGCTCTTAAGTACTCCCAAAAGCTTCTCTTCTTCCTTTCCTTCAGCGTTTCCTTGAGCAACATTCTGAGAAGACCTCCAGCGATCATCGAGAGGGCGCTCATGGCGTATATGTACCTCATCGCTCTGTCTATTCCGTACATCGACACCATGAGCGTGGCCATCGGCGGGCCCACGAGGCCCGCGGCGCTGGAGACCGTGTTCACCACCGACATGCCCTTTCCTCTTCTTTCAGGGGGAAGTGAGTCTGCTAGTATGCTTTCAACGGCCGGTTGATACATGAGAGCTATCGAGGTGAGGATCTGAGCCGGGATCAGCCAGATCCAAGAGGGAGCCACGACGTATATCAGGTTGGACACACCGTACAGGATGGTCATGGGAACGAGGATCTTTTTCCTCCCCACGGTGTCGGTCAGATGACCCCCTATAAGTCGGGAGAAGGCGAGGATCACCCAGCTCAGCATCACGAGGAACCCTATATCCGTCGGTGAGGCTCCGAGCTCCATGAAGTACAGTGAGGAGTAGGTCGCCACGGCCGCTGAGAAGGGCCTCATTATTGTCCAAGAGGCCCCAATTATGGCTACGTTTCTTCTGCCCTCCTCCACGGTAAGCCCCTTTCTAGGGTTAGAAACCGAGCTCCTTCGGTATCAGGATCACGGTTCCATCAACAAGCTTGGGAGGACCGTGGAGTATGACGGTGACCCTCGTCAGCTTCTCGGGCGACGTCCTTAACCTCACCGCGTTCATCCCGGCGGCCTTCCACCAGGCCCTTCGGAGGGCTGAGTCGAGGTCCTTCTCTATCTTGTTGGCGCTGACGAGGTAGTACACCTTTTTCGCTATGAGACTGCCTCCTGACCTGTTGCCGCAGTAGTCGAGGATCACGAGCTCGCCCGTGAGGGACGCGGCATTTACGCTCGTCAAGAAGACGTCAGCATATACCTCCTTTCTTCTGAGCTCATCGGCCTTATCCGAATTCCTCCAGTGCTCTATCACGTTATAACCCTTCTCCTCCAGCTTCTCTATGAGACCAAGCTGCCTGATCGTGAGGGAGCCGGGAACCCCAATGCTCCAGGACTGGGGAACCTCCTTCGATATCAGATCGGATATCTCATCTCCTTCCCGGATGATTAGCGCCCTCCAGCCCCTCTCCCTTAGGGAAAGGGAGAGCTCCCTGCAGATCGAAAGGTTGAACTCCTCGATGGACATAAGCCACCTTGAGGTTGAAAATTTTTAACGCTTTACGGTGAGGAGGCGGATATCAGGTAGGTGGTCAGGCTCCCGTACATGAACTGCACGACGGAGTCCACCAGATAACCGGCCTGGGAGAGAGCCTCTACCATCACGTTTCTTCTGGGGGTTATTAGGGTGACCCTACGGACGCCGGACCTCGAGAGGCTCTCCGCAAACGTCCTGTAGAACCTATCTATCCTGGAGATGCCCATCCTTATCCCGAAGGGAGGATTGGTCACCACGAGCTCTGCCTCCACGGATGTCCTGTAAAGCCGAAGCGCATCGCCGAGGAGGACCTTCACGGTGTCTTCCACACCCGAGACCCTCAGATTCTCCCTGAACATCTCCAGGGACTTTGGGGAGAGGTCCATTCCGGTTATCTCAGCTTTCCTGTCGTTCTCCTCCTCGATAACCTCCGCCCTGACCTCGTCCAAGATATCTCGGAACGCGGAGAGCTTGCTCATGGCCAGCTCCCTCCTGGCCCCAGGAGCGATGTGCCTCATGAGGATGGC
>CAZGKA010000038.1:0-10754 GCA_964525965.1 uncultured Nitrososphaerota archaeon | reverse complement strand
AATAGCGATTATTATCAATGTTCTCACATTAACCTCCTGGCTGGAGGACATTTCAGACATCTTCTTATGATCCAGACCTGTGCATGTACTATAAAATCTTATACTTTAAAGTCGAACCACGGGGACGTTACCAACACAGCTTTCAGGAAAAGTTATTCAATTTAATACTACATGTTATTCTCCACAAAATTGTACAGGCCATATCAGCAGCATAGATAAGATTTTTATATTCAAAGGTAAAAACAGAAGCACGATCCTAGAATATACGAACCACCAAACATTGAGTCCTCTGTATTGATCGGGTATGGAAACCTGGTTCTCGGTCCGCTAGCTTAGGTCGATTACAAAATAGCTACACATCCTCCACGGGGTGGTCTCAAACGAGGATGATCAAACTGATAGTGATGGTGCTGTTGCTGGCGTTGGCAACAGCGTCCATCTATTGTTATATTCATACTAAAAAACATTATAATTTCTTTCTTGAGGAATTATATGTCCCCTCGGGGGATAGCACAGCACCCCTCGGAATACTGCAGACCCCCGACGGATATATACTAATGGATCCGCTGGTAGTCCCTTCAAACCAGAGCCCAACCTCTCACCACTTCGGCGTTTTGGTTATCAAGCTCAGCGACAACGGGCATGTTCAACACGCCGAGGTTCTCGGAGGAGATGGTGGTGATTATGGAGCATACAGCATCCAGCAGACGGCCGATGGAGGCTACATACTGGCCGGATTTGTTCATCAATTTAGATCTAACTGCTCCGTTAACGCCCTGGTCATAAAGCTCAACGGCATAGGGAGCGTTCAGTGGGCCGAGGCTCTCGGAGGAAGAGACTATGAAGAGGCTTACAGCATCCAACAAATTCCCGACGGCTACATACTAGCTGGAACGACGAAATCCTTCGGTACGGGGGAGCGAGGCGTACTCATAGCTAAACTACCAAAATATATATCTTTAAAGTTTAACTGTTCATCTTTAAGAATGATCAATAATTTAACTAGTAGATATGTCAGAATTCACTTGTTTGAAGGGAATGTAAAGGACCTCATTGTGAATCCACAAACCTCTAAAATAAGGCTGTACATCCATCCTTCACCCGTAAAAAGTATAATTATATGTAATACATCTCGTCCGCAAGAGATCGGCGGGTGCTGATGGATAAAAGCGCTGTGTCCAGCCACTTTAGAGGCATCGGACATCCTCTGAGGGATTCGACATTGACCCCGTTGAGAGCACTATCCGGAGGTAACGGAGAGCTGTTCCCCCAGAGAAAGGAACCTTTAAGTTTGAAAAAGGTCTTGAGCCGGATCTCAATAGATCTGAACAAATCCAGAGGATATAACGCTCCTAAAGGTCGATCGCTCATCCTCAGACCACAGGTATTCCGACGAACAGGTTGTGGTGGCTTCTTACGATTCTAGCTCTCACTGTGGCCTGGGCAGGAAGGAAAACAAGATCGGTAAGTATGACAGACCTCTCGCGGGTGGCTCCTATGACCTCCCCTCTTCTCGGACCTGGAAGCTTGATCTTCACTTCTACAACCTCTCCCAGCTTGTGCGGAGGGGGAAGAGTCGGTGCTCTTCTTATGCCGAAGTCCTTCGGGTCTATTATCAGTTTAACTCCGAACTCCTCCTCCCAGTTTCTCAGCTTGGCGTAAAACTCCCTCCAACTCATCTCCCTAGCTTTAGCCTTCCTTCCCCTCCTGTACACCTCATACTTCTGGATGCCGAGAGGAGGCCACCTCTTTCCGGCCCCTATGGACAGGGCGAAGTCGATAATTTGGGGGATGTCCTCATCGTTTATCCCCGGAATCCATACCGGAGCCACCAAAAGATCTATTGAGCTTTCAGCTATTCTCCTAGCAGCATCCAGTATTCTGTCTAGCCTAAGCCACTTAGTTCCCGACAGGTATCTGGCCTTCCCCTCGCTGAGCGAATCTATGCTCAGATTTATCCGGTCCATTCCAGCCCTCTCCAAGTCATCTATCAGTCGAGGAGTCAGGAGGGGGCCGTGAGTCTGGGCCGATATGACCTCGATCTCCGGAATCTCTCGCAGTCTTCTGACGAGCTCCACGATCTTCGGATAGGTGAACGGGTCTCCCATGGTGTCTATGTGGGCCTCCACCCCCGCGCCTTTGATCTCGCACAGCATCTCCACGTACCTCATCAGGTAGTCGAGGTCCACCAAGTACTCCTCTATCCGCGTCCTTGACCTTGGACCCGCATCAGTCGAGCAGAATATACAGGAGAGAGGACACACGGAGGTAGGTCTCACCTGAATGAGGTTTGTCCCTCTATCTATCACCCCGAAAGCAGGCGTTCCTATCAGAGGGACGGAGCTCTCCTCATCGATCCTGATCAGACGTTTGACCTTCACTCGCATAGGATCTCCGATATCCTCCTCTTCACATAGTCCTCGTCGACTTCCTCCTCCAACAGCTGATACTCATCATATCCCTTTTTCCTTTCCTTTTTCGGCACTTTTCTTCCCCTCAGCATGATGTATTCCCTGTAGGGATGCATTTCAACGTTGACAATAGCTCTAGCGACGTTCTCCATGGTTGCCTCCTGAAAAACTATCTTCAATCCATCGTTTAGGACGAACACGGTCCTCTTATGGAGGTGCCCCTCTGGAGTCCCCACGAGAACTTCCCTGATATCGGAGTTTCTCACGACGAGGATCCTTTTTGATAAAATTTCCATCAGCTCCTTGGTGGACCTTGCTAGTTTATCGGGTGGCTTATCAAGATCGAACCATCCCAGATCAAGGGCATCGTCTCCTGGGGAGGGCTCTCCACTTATTAGATCGCACAGGAAGTCCACTATGACGTAGTGATACCTCTTCCTCCCCTCGTCATCCCTCTGGATGACCTCGCTCACCCACACGGGAAACCTGGGAACGACCTCAACTCCGAGCTCCTCCAGAGCCTCCCTTTTAACCGCCTCTTGTAGTGATTCGTCCTCCACAACTCCTCCAGGTATTGCCCAAGTTCCCTTTCCGGGATCATGAGCTCTCTTGACGAGGAGGATCCGGCCGTCCCTTATCAGGACTATTCCGACGGCGACCACGGGTCTGCTCGGGTACTCCCGTCCGCTCATTTCTCCAAGATCCTCCCATAGAACTCAGGTCGTCTGTCCATCCAGAGATCGTTTTGTTTGGTTATCCTTTTATTTCTAGCCTCTTTCGGATCGATCTCAGCTATTCCGACGTACTCTCCACTTTCAGGAGCTTTGACGAGGATCCTCATATCCGGACTGGTTATCTGACTTGCTCCAGTGAACCTGAGCTTCTCCACGCCTCTATCGTCCTCTCCTGATCTGTTGGCCGTCACGGTGAACACTCTGTTCTCAATGGATCTCGTCAGCATGGCGTGTTGAGCGTAGGGGAGAACCAGATTGGCTGGGTGGGCGAGAACCTCCGCTCCCTCGAGGGCTAAAACTCTGGAGGCCTCGGGAAATATCCAGTCGAAGCATATGAGAACACCCACCTTCATCCCCGACAGGCTGAAGACCTTAAATCCCACGTCCCCCGGCTCGAAGAGCATCTTCTCCTTGCCAAATAGATGGGTTTTTCTGTAAACACCTACGAGAGCTCCTGTCTCATCTATCACCATTGCCGAGTTATACACCTTATCTCCCGATCTCTCGGGAAATCCGGCCACTATAGAAGTTCCATGTTCCTCGGACAGCTTGGCGAGGAACTTGTAAGTCCTTCCATCAGCGGGCTCGGCCAGCTTCAGAAGCTCCTCCCGGTTCAGGAACAGGTATCCGGTGTTAAACAGTTCAGGAAGAACTACGAGGTCTGAATCCCGGGGAAATAGCTCCTCAACCCTCTCGAGATTTCTTTCCACCTCTCCGAA
The DNA here is from genome assembly GCA_964525965.1 of uncultured Nitrososphaerota archaeon. GTDB lineage: Archaea > Korarchaeota > Korarchaeia > Korarchaeales > Korarchaeaceae > Methanodesulfokora. The sequence continues at coordinate 6,890 of CAZGKA010000038.1, read as the reverse complement.
CATGGGCACGGTCTGAATGAAGGAAATCCTTTTCATTCCTCGATCCCCCCACATCTCTCGGAAAAAAGTTTAATGTTAATCCCGGTCCTCCCACCTGGGGAATGATGAGGAGTTACTCCGGGGGCGGCGTGCCCTGAACTCCTCTCCTGACCCCTCTGGGGAGGTTGAAAAATGCTTAAGTGCTCTAGAGCCCTCATGGTCGGTCGTTTTCAGCCTCTTCACTACGGCCACCTCCATTGCTTCAGGTACGTTCTCGAGAGAGCTGACGAGATGGTGATAGGCATCGGAAGCTCACAGTACAGCCACACGTTCAGGAATCCATTGGACGTTGGGGAGAGGATGGAGATGATCGTCAGGGCCTTGAGGGACGAGAATTTCCCGTTGAGGAAAATATCTCTAGTTCCAATACCTGACACCGAGAGGGACGACGAGGATTGGGGTGAAATAGTCCTCGACAGGGTTCCCAGAATAGACATAGCTTTCTCCAATGATCCTGAAACCATGAAAGACCTTCGAGCTGTGGGGATCAAGGTCGAGGGCATCCCCTTCTACAGGAGGGAGGACTTCAGCGCCACACGAATAAGAACTCTCATATTAAAGGGTGACCCCCTCTGGAGAGATCTCGTTCCACCTTCCGTGCTCCGCTTCTTAGACGAGCTGAACTTCGAGGAGAGAATAAAAAGGATAGGATTCAGCAATTCTAAGAGGACGCCTTGACGGAGAGGGTGCCCCTCTTAGCGGCGTCCAGTATGGCTCTTCCAACGGGGCTTCTTCTAGCGAGGACGATTCTCCCTTTCTCATCCGCTCTGGTCGTTATGAGCTCCTCCTCCCCGGAGTAGAGAGTTACCTCGGTCCCGGCCATTTCTCTACCCAACGATACAATCACGGAGTTCTTTCTCTTTATTATGCTGAACCTGAGCTGTTCCTCCTCGAGGTACTTCTCTCCCTTTCCCTTGACCGGCATTATCACGATCTCATCTCCGAAGGTGTAGATCTCATATTCATGCCTGCCCGTCTCGAAATCAGTGACCAGCACGACGGGTCTAGCCAAGGTCCTGTCCTTCATACCGCGCGGGAGCTTGACGGCTATCTTCAAGCTGTAGACCTTCTCCACCCTGCCATCCTTTATGAAGATCAACGTGTCGACCACGTGCGGGAGGAGACCGAGGTCCACCCTCCTTATTAACCTCTGTATGGCCTCTATCGGCGCTCCACAGTGGACCACGCCGACCATACCTATCCCAGCGGACCTCATGTCGGTGAATATCGCGAAGTCCTCCGAGGTCCTCATCTCGTCAAATATCACGTAATCCGGTCTTACCAGCAACAGGATGCTGGCTGTCTTCTCAAAGGAACCATCGAGCTTCCCGTATTGGGTTATCTCAGGGCCCACAAACAGATCCCTCGGAGACTCCATGGTCTTGACGATCTTCCCGTCCTTCCTGTAGAACTCAGCCAGGGCGCTGGCGAAGGTGGTCTTTCCCGCTCCAGGAGGACCCGCTATGACTATCCCCTCAGCCCTTTCCTTGAGCCTCTTGATCAGCTTATCGCTCAAGGAGTAGTCCTCGAGGGATACCTTGACAACAGGCCTCACAGCCGTTATCTCTATCCCGTCCGAGAAGGGGGGAAAGGCCAGCAGGATCCTGTACTCCCCCATCTGTACGAGGTACGCTCCCTCAGATCGAATCTCTATCATAGCATCCGAGCTGGTTCTAGCGTACTCCAAGATCTCATGAGCCATCTTGAGAATTTCTCTCTCCTCAAGAGGCTCTTCTCTTATTTTAACTAATCTAAAGCTTCCCGGCTTTCCCTTCTTAGCGTAGATCGGGGCATCCTCTTTGAGATGGATGCTCATGGTGTCCTCATCGAAAAGATCGAGAACGGACGGCCTCTCCCTCTCCACTGGCCCGAGGTATATGACTTTAACTCCTCTGGAGTGCAGTGCTGTGGCCCTGAGGGCGTTTCCGGTCAGAGCCGTGGCATTGTACTTCTTGCAAAGCTCGTACATGGAATCGATCTCGTCGCCCTTCGCCTCCTCCACAAGTACCCTTTCTTTTAGCCCTTTTCTGAGCTTAATGAGCTCCTTCATACCCTTTACGGCGATTCTATTCCCTCTTTCAGCAAGCTTTTCGAGGCGTTTGACCGTTGAGATGGGTACTATGATCTCAGAGCCTTCCAGCTCCATCTTAGAGAGCAGCCCATAAGACAGGACCGTGTCGTCTATGACATATCTCTTTCCGTCCATGGAGACACCTGCCCCATGATGCAATTTCCACTTTAAATTAGAGGTCCCGCAGGTTTAACCTTATGGGTCTCATCTTCATAAAGCTGGGCGGCTCACTCATCACAGACAAGAGGAGTTCTGCTCCCACTCCCAATGTGGAGAGGATAGAGCTGATAGCTGATGACCTAGCAGCTATCGCTCGGGAGAGAAAGTTGCTCCTCGCCAACGGAGCGGGGTCCTTTGGACATCCTCTAGCAAGGAAGTACAGGATATCTGAGGGACTCAGGGGCAACGAGCTCGGAGTTTCTGAGACATGTCTCTCCGTGGACGAACTAAACAGACTCGTGGTCCGCTCGCTTGTCAAGAGGGGCGTGCCAGCAATCTCTGTCTCACCGAGATCCATGGTGTACAAAACAAGCGAGGGATTCGTCGTGTTCAAGGAGGCCGTGTTGATGATGATCGAGAGGGGGCTTGTTCCTGTGATGTACGGTGACGTCGTCTGCGACCAAGAGAAGGGGGTGACAATATTTTCGGGGGATGACGTTCCCTTACAGTTCGTAGAGAAACTCGACACAGCTATCTTTTTGGTGGACGTTCCCGGAGTTCTGGACGCCGAAGGAAAGCTCATAAGAAAGCTGAGATCCGCTGAAGTCATGACCCTAGAGCTGGAGAGTCCCTCACTGGATGTGACCGGAGGGATGAAGAAGAAGTTATCGGTCGCTGGGAAGCTCGCTGGAAGAGGAGTGAGGGTCATCATAGCGGGGTTCGAAGAAAGAGGAGACCTGATCAGGATCTTGAATGGAGAGAAGGGAACTTTAATAGCCTAGAAATCCCTATCCCTCTCAAACAACCTTTTAGGGGCAACAAACAGGTAAACCGGTTGATCCTGTGTAAGCTCCTCCATCACTCTACCACATATTGACTCAGCAGGATTTTTGAGGCCGACCCTGTTTTTCACATCTTCATAACTCTCAAACTTTTTCTTGGCCCGCTCCTCCAAGATCTTCTCCATGAGCCTCTTTCCAACTCCCGGAAGAAGCTCAAGCTGGTGTAATCTAGGGGTCAAGGGCACGCTTTCGTTGAAGAATTCGACGAAGAAGCTTTCTCCCTCCGCGACTATTTTCTCGACGGTCTCCCTCAAAAGGATCTTGGAGCTCTCGCTGAGCTCTCCATAGGAAAGGTACCTGATGAACTTGCTCACCTCGTGCCTGGGCCCCTTTCCCACATAGATCCTCTCTCCACCACTGAGCTTGACACCCGGGCGGAGCGCAAATTCCATTAAAATGAAGTACCTGTCACCCAGGACCTGAACCCTCCTCCTGAGCTCGTCCACCGAGAGCACGTAAGCATGATCGTCATGGGGGAGGCGCCGTATTTTAGTTCCCAGAGGAATTAATCTCCACACTCCTGTTCTCCTCCAGAACCTCTTACTTCCTTTAAAATATTAAGAATTTTTTCATACTCCTCCTCCCCCATGAGGGGATAGTCCCTGTAAAGGTAGGATGTTATCTCCTCCTTTTTCTCAGGTAGTATGTTCACCAGAACTATGGCATCCTCTTCCTTGAGACCGACCTCATTCATCAGTCTTTCAACGGCTTTTCTGGCCTTCTCGGCGTCCTCCACCTTGGTAAACTTGGCCAGATACTCAAAGAGCCTCTTCTGTTCCAAGGTCATGGTGTCCAGTCTTCCCTTCCACCGCTCGTAGACGAGAGCTTTAACTTCACTGAGGGTCAGAGGACCCATTCTGATCTTTTTCGGCAAAACAGCTCCCCCTCAGCGATAACTCAGGAGGGGTGTCTCTTCAGATGTATCGGAGGTACTATGAGGTGCTTGACCTTTCTTCTTCCCACCCTTACGTCCACGAGGTAGGCCCTGCCTCTCCTGCCGACGACCACCCCCACCTTGCCCTGGTACCTCCTATGAGGTATGCCCTCCCTCATGGAGGGCTCTACATCTATTACCACTTTTTCTCCTATTTCAAACTCCTTTAGAAATCTGTTGACGGGAGGGAATCCTCTTTCCCGCGGAGTCTTGGAGAGAAAGCTTCTAGATCTACTCAGAAAGCCCTTAGATCTTCTTCCCAACGAGAACACCTCCTCACTATATCAGGACCTCCATAACGTCCAGCTCAATACATTTAGCTTTTTTGTTCAGGAGCTCACTCACGCTCGGTGAGGTTCTCCCCTCGTCCCCAGATATCAGCTCCTTAATATATAAACCTCCATCACACAACAGGGTGGCGGTGAATCCGTGGTCGTCGAAGCTCTCCACCCTGAACTCGTAAACCTTTCTCCTCCTGATCCTATCCGCCCTCCTCCTTAGAACCCTAATCGGCGTTCTCTGTCTTATCTCAGCTCCAGAGAGCTTTTCCTCTAAGAGCTTAGCCTCCTCATTCGTGAAGCCCTCAACCTGCACCTTGACCCTGTAGACCTTCCGCGCGTGGGCCCTCTTGAGGGAGACTATCTCCTTTCTGTCCGCAAACCTCAGGTCTAGGACCTCCACCTTACCCTCTCCTCGCTCATTTATGATTCTCTCCAGCTCCCCTAGATCCACGGATCTCCTCCTAGGGTTCAGCACCTCCATCACGAACGGCCTTCCTCTTCCCAGCATTCTGACATCAACATCCTCCCTTCCCGCACCGTGGATCTTGTAATCGTCCGCCTCGAAGACCTCCTTCATTGGTTCCCCTATCAATCTCTCAACAGACAGAGGATACTTGTATCCGGTGTATTCACACTTCTCACAACCTTTTCCCTCGCACCAGGAACAGATCCATCTGGACTGAGAGATTCCCCTCTCCAACTTCCTGTATCTTCCGTATACGTACACGGGCTTTACCCAGGTGGAGACCTTTCTCCTCCTGAAGTCAAAGAGCAACAGGATGTCCGGATCGTAGCTTACATCCGTCCCTAACCTCCTGGACAGCTCCATGTCCAGGTATCCCGTCACAGTGAGCTTAACAGATTCAGCGTTCATCAATCCGTGAAGAGCCCTCAACCTATCCAACTTCTCAATTACTTCAGGTGGAACAACGGCACCAGACTTTACAGAGCTAAACTCATATTCTTGGACCAGCTCCAACGCCTCTTCGAGCATCTTGTCTATGCAGGACAGGAAGATGTCCTTGCAACATGAGCAGCTCCCATCCCCCAGACCGAAGACCGAAAGAATAGCTTTTCCTCGAATCCATCCGGGCACCTTGGTCGAAGCGCCCATGAGGCTACCGAGACAGAAGCTGCAGAGTTTCTCGTCTAAGAAGAATGGTCTCATGTCAAACCACTCACATTCCATACTTCCTCATTAAGCTCCTGAGTAGTCTGGGAACTCTCTTCCCGCTAAGGAAAGCTTTCATCTGGTTATATGCCTTGAGAAGGTTTCTGACATCTCCCTGAGTGACTCCCGCTCCTCTAGCTATCCTAGCTATTCTGGTCCCCCTTATCAGAGAGGGGTTCCTCCTCTCCTCGGGCGTCATGGAGTTTATTATGGCGTCCCACTTCCTCAGGGATTCCTCGCCCGTGGCCAAAATCTTGTCGCTGGGCATCTTGATCCCTGGAAGCAGGCTTATCAAGTGATCAAAGGGCCCCATCCTTTCGAGCCCCTTTATGTATTGTCTGAAATCCTCCATATCGAACTTGCCGGAGCTCATCCTCTCCAGAAGCTCGCTTTCCTTGACGGCGCGCTCTATCTTCTCGACGAGACCTTCCAGATCCCCCATCCCCATGAGCCGGGCCAAGAACTTTCCAGCGTCGAATCTCTCCAAATCGTCTATCTTCTCGCCGGTCCCAACGAAATACACAGGGACACCCGCTTCAGCGACCGCGGAGAGAGCTCCTCCTCCTTTGGCCGATCCGTCGAGTTTTGTTATGACCACTCCTCCGAGAGGAACCATCTCCTTGAAGGCCTTGGCCTGTTTGAGGGCTGCCTGGCCTATTGTGGCATCCAGAACGAGCAGAACGTGGTCCGGCCTCGCAATCTCGAAGTATTCTCTTAGCTCCCTCATGAGCCCCTGCTCATCCTTATGTCTTCCAGCAGTGTCTATGATGATCACGTTATAGTCTTTGAACCTCTCCAGGCCTTCTTTTATTATCTCCGTCGCCGTTGCGTTCTCCTTCCAGAATACGGGTATCTCCTCTCCGACCATGTCGGCCAGCTGTATGTGGGAGGCAGGTCTTATCACATCAGACGATATCAAAGCGACCTTGCCGAATCTCTTTTTGAAGTACCTAGCGAGCTTGGCGGCCGTGGTGGTCTTTCCTGAGCCCTCCACCCCAACCAAGAGGATCCTGGTGTTCCTTCCCTTGACCTCGAGGAGAGGCCTCTTTCCGCCGAGAAGCTCGACCAACCCATCATACAGCAACTTAATGACATAGTCCTTTCTCGAGACGGTCGGAGGAAGCTTTTCCTTGAGGGCCTTCTCCTTTATCTCCCTGCTGAGTTTGAGGACAAGCCTTACGTTGACGTCTGCCTCCAGCAGAGCCCTCTGGACCTCTACGAGAAACTCGTTTATTGCCCGCTCATCCACAGTCGGCCTTCCTAGGAGCTTGCTTATGGCTCTGTTAAGCCTGGATCCGAGCGAACCTAGGATCAAGGAGGTTATCCTCCTCTAACCCTGACAATCTTTCTCTTCCCCATGGAGGTCCAGTACTCGACCTCCACCCCCGGGGAC
>CAZGKA010000037.1:0-19471 GCA_964525965.1 uncultured Nitrososphaerota archaeon | reverse complement strand
GGAAACGTCAACGCTGTCATACTGCTGGGCATAATGCCCACCACGATGCCGTCCAAGGCCAAGGTCACCCCGACGCTCACGCCTGTCATAGTGGCCATACCGCCCTCGGCGGCGGGCAGCTGAACTCTCCCTCTTCTTTTTCTTTTTTACACTTTTCTTAAGTAATAAGCCTAAATAAGATTTGGCTCAACTTAATCTAATCTTTTCTATGAGTTTCTAATGGATCGTTTCTTAATTTCATTCTGGCTCTGGGCGCGTACAGGAAAAAGATAGAGAAGCTCGTTGAGCTATCTCTCAGAACTTTTCACGACGATACAACGCCAGCTCTTTGGCCTTCATGATAAACATGTACGCCAAACTCGAGAAGAGGGGAAAAGCCCACAGAGATCTGTATATCTCCTCGATGCGGATAGAAGGATTATGCTATGCCGAACGTCAGATTCATCCTCTAGTGGGCTTGTGTCAAGAGCAGTATAGCAGTGGGCTATGTTCTGGTGACCCATGGTCCTGAAGTTGCTCCACCTGGAAGCTCTGATCTCGCGATCCTGATTGCGGGCGTCGTCACGATTCCTCTGAGGAAGTGACGAGGGCCTCTCTGGCTAAGTCGAGCTTGGACTTGAAGCAATGAAAGATGGCATCTTTGGACACGCCAGCTTTGGAAGCAGTCTCACGATAAAGTTTCCATAGAGAGAAGGTCTCGATGGAAAGAGCTTAGAGCAGCCTTGAGGAATGGCCTCCCTAACCCTCATTCCATACCGACTGGTCGGTATGTTAGAAAAACGAGCTTATTAATAAATTTTTAAATCTTTTATATCAAAATATCTCTAATTTAAAATGAGCTAGTGGAATGTTGACGACTGGAGGCCTAAGGACACATCGCTCTCTAGAGGATTCTATGCGCATAGGAGGAAAATTAGGAGTATACATAGCTCAGCCCTAAGGCCTCTGCTATGTCCTTATCTAGGGCTCCTAGATCCTCATGAGAGAGATCTTTCAGTGAATACTTATCGAGAGCGGAGGTCAACATCTGAACCTCTGTCTTTATAGCCTCCACGAAGTTGATGACGCCCTCCGCTCCCTTAGCCTGGACAGCTATTATGAAGGGCCTCCCCATGGCCACGGCATCCGCCCCGAGGGCGAGCGCCTTGACCACATGGCTTCCGCTGTACAGCCTTCCGGAGATCACCAGCGATGACCTCACCCCTGAGAGCTTGGCGTCCCTGATCCTCTTGAGGCAGGCCAGGGTCGGGAGGCCCAGATCCTTCAGGGCCACGATAGGACTCATCCCTGTTCCTCCCTCCTTTCCGTCCACAGTTATGGCATCGGCTCCAGCATTGGAACAGACCTTAATCACCCTGTCCAGATCCCTGTAAGGCCCCAGCTTGACCCACACCTTGGCTCTGGGATAGTTGTTCTTCAGGAGCCTTATCATGCTGCCAAGTATTCCCTCAGTGAAGGTTCCTGGAGCGGAGTGCCTCTCGTAGAAGTCCTTGACCACGATCTCCGGATCCTCCGGCAGGTAGTACTTGTCCTTCAGCTTTAGAGCGAGCTCCCTCGGAACCTTGACCTCTCCCCCCAGTCCGGGCTTGGCTCCCTGACCGACCTTTATCTCGAAGCCCATGAACCCCTCCTCGAAGTAGGGCTCGAGGTCCACGTCGGAGTAGATCCTGTTCCAGAGCTCGTCGTAGGCATCCTCCACGCTCTGCTGTATGATCACACCACCGTACCCATCCTCCATGCTCTCCAAGTAGGCCATGAGCCTCTCCTTTAGGCTGGGATGATCCCTACACCTTCTCCTGTCGTATCCTCTCATGGTGGCGACGTTCTCGCCTATCCCCATCACTATCCCCGACTTCGCCGCTCCCCTGGCAAGCTCTATCCCCGACCTGCTGGCCACGTCTGTGGAGCCCATGGATCCGATCACAAGCGGTAGCCTGACCTTGAACCCACCCACGACGCTCTCAGTCTCCACATCGGTGTAGAGAGGCTCCCTGAGAAGCTCACCCATCTTCGCCAGCCTGTTGGACGTGAACGCTGGAGGGAGAAGCACGAGCCTGTCCAGCGTGTGGAACCTGGGGTATCCGGGTTCGTAGATCTCAGCTCCCAACAGGGCCCTTCCGTACTCCTCGAGCTCGTTGAACGGATAGATGACGTCCTTCCCCATCTTGGCCTTGGAGACTATCTCCGAGACCGGATAAGTTCTGGCGAAGGAAAGTCCAGACTTCACCGTGTTCTGCAGGCTTCCATACCTCAGCACCAGCTTTGAGGCCAGGGAGAACAGCTTCTCCATCATGCTCCCACCTCACGGGGAGTATATTCCGGGAAGTTTGGGGTAGGGTCTGGCCATCCACACCGCTTCTAGGCCGCAGACGAACCTGGTCAATCTCTCAACTCCTATCCCAAAGCCTGCTGACGGTTCTATTCCCTCCTTCAACATTTCTAGGTACCATCTGTACTTCATGGGGTTCTCTCCGGTCTCTCTCATCCTCTCCAAGACCTTCTCCAAGGTGTACTCCCTCTCAGCTCCACTGACGGCCTCGCCGAAGCCCTCAGGATACAGCATGTCGAAGTCCCTCAGGATGCCCGGCCTCTCAGGATCCTCCCTGTCGTAGAAGCCCCTAGCCCCTCTGGGATAGTCATATATGAAGAACGGCTTATCGTGTGTGCCGGAGAGAAGCTTCTCCCCCTCCCAGGGGATCTCGGTTGAGTAACTGGCCTCATATCCGAGGTCCCTCAGGAGGTCCACCGCCTCCCTGTGGGTGTACCTCTTGAAGGGAGGCGAGAACTCAGGCAGTTCTCTTCCAAGGAACTCCAGCTCCCTGTACCTCTCCTCCTTGATCCTCTTAATCACATGACAGAGAAGCTCCTCCGCCAGGTTCATGGCATCGTGGTAGCTTGCCCTAGCGACCTCTATGTCCACCTGAACGAACTCGACCAGGTGCCTCCCTGTGTACACAGTCTCGGGGGGCTCGAGCCTTATGTTGGGACTGGCGAAGTATATCTTCCCCAGGGCGGCGGCCATCATCTGCTTGTAGAGTATGGCGCTGCTCATCACCTTGTACTCGGAGCCGTAGAAGTCCACGGTCACCTGCTTAGCCCCCCTTATCCCAGGATCGGTCACAGGTCCTATTATCGGGGGAAGGAGCTCCACGAATCCCTTTGAATCAAGGTACTCCCTTATGGCCGCCAGGAGCTCGGCCTGTATTCTGTACACGGTTTTGTACTTCTCGTCCCTAGCAAGCCTGTATGACTTGGAGAGGAGGTTCTTAAGCTCCTCGAGGTACCCTTCCTTGGAGACCATTCCTTCAAGCCGCTGAACGCTCGGGTGGTACTTCACCTCGACGGATCTCATAACCGAACCTCGGCCCGGTGCGATTTAAAAATTGTTCAATTGAATTCGTAAGATAGACACTATAATGTCTAAATTCGACCAAAAAATGGTATAATGTACAACCAAAAACGGGGGAAGACTGAAGGAATGTCTCTCCCTCAGGAGCCCTTCACAACAGGCTTACTTCCTGATCTTCTCGAGTAGACAAGCTCTCCCTCTAGGAAGACCATTTCCACCTTGATGTTCAGGTTCTTCCTCGGATCATCGCTCAAGACTATCAGATCCGCAGGAGAGCCGATCTTCAACGATTGAAAACCGCAAACCTCAGCAGACTCCTTCGTGTAGCAGGACAGGGCAGACTCCACGTCCATCCTCTCATCGGGGTTGATCTCTCCGAGAGGTCCAGGTCTGGTCACAGCTGACCTCAGGGTGAGCAGGGGATCGTAGGGCTCCACGGGAGAGTCCGTGGAGAAGGCAACCCTCATTTTCTCGGACAGGGTCCTGAAGACGTAAGCGTGCTTGGACCTCTCACCCAGCCGCTCCACGATCCAGGTGTCCGAGTCCAAGAAGTGAGGCTGGATGACCGCTGTCGCTCCCAGGGAACGCATTCTCTCCACTATATCTGGAGGTGAGAGGGACGCGTGCTCTATCCTCTGTCCCCTCAAGCCGTTCCTCTCCATGAAGTCCAGAACCACGTCCAGAGCTCCGTCACCTATCGCATGCACTGCCAGCTGATACCCCATCTCCACCGCCTTGAGAGCCTCTTCCTCCTTTTCCTCATCCCAGAGAAGAATTCCCCTAGTTTCCATGTCTGAATAAGGTTCCCTGAGCCATGCTGTATGACCTCCCAGCGATCCATCGGCGAAGAACTTTATCCCCCGGACGAAGATCCTCCTGCCCTCATACCTCTCACCTAAGAGGTCGGGGTTCAGATAGGCGGAGATCCTGACAGGTGCTCCACGGGAGTCCAGGATCTTCAGGGCTTCGAGGACGTTTTTGGAGACACTCATCGTTCCGCAAGCCGCAACACCGGAGCTCAAGAGTTTTCTACAGGCCCTTTCAATGAGATCAGCATACTCCCTGGGGTTCAGCCCCTTGAGGAAGCAGGACCTCACCCTGTCAAAATCGTCCTCACAGACGAGACCGCTCTCGCTCTCAACACCAGCTTCCCTCAGAGCTAGGGAGTTCGCCACTCCCACATGAAGGCAGGTCCTCATTATGAGCACGGGATTGCTCGGAAACCTCTCATCGAGCTCCCTCCTGGTGGGAAACCTCCTCTCCCTCAGCCTCTCATGGTCAAGCCCCATGCCGACGATCCACCCACCAGGACCAACCTTCCTCCTCTCCTCCTCCATCAACAGCAGAACGTCCCTCACGGTCCTCGCCGAGCTGAGGTCCAGGAGGATCTCCTTCAGACCTACTTCGTCGATGTGGAGGTGAGCATCCACAAATCCAGGCATGACGAACTTGCCGTCCAGATCCAGCCTGTCATACCCTCGAGGAGGGACATCTCCTAGGGACTCCACCACGTCGGAGAAGGAGATCGTGTCGTAGGTTCCCTGGGGGGTCCAGACGCGGCAGTTGGTCAGGGCGTAGGGCAGGGGAACCACCTAGCCTTGTTGGGAAAGGAAAAGGGAAAAGGTTAGCTTCTCCAAATCTTGGGAATTATCATCGGGGTCCTCCTCATGTATTCCTCATATTTCTCCCCCCAGTGCATGAGCAGGTCCCTCTCCTCCTTCAGGATCAGGAGGTACCACAGGGGGAGTGTGAACAGGAAGGCGACGAGCCCGAGGAAGCTGTCCATGTACAGGAACATTCCTACCTGGACGCCCATCAGGGACAGGTAGAAGGGATGTCTGCAGAGAGCATAGGGTCCCTCCGTCATGAGCTCGGGGAAGTCCGACGCTGAGTCGTGCTTTTTCGGGTAGCTCCCGTGTATGGCCACAGCCGCCGCGACGGAGATGAAGAAGATAAGTCCTCCAACATACTTGTCTAGAGGATAGAGGAGATGCATCCTCCCTTGGAACGAGGCCAGAACCGTGAACACCAGGTTAAAGGTGACCAGAGGTCCTCTGATCTTCATAAAAGCACCTCCCAGGTTTCGACAGCCGCCAAGACCAGGAAGACTAATGTGACGGTTACAGCTATGAGGAGAACATGCCTCCTGAAAACATCCCATCTTTCGAGAAGGCCTTTGACTCCTCTCAGCTTCAGGAAGAGGTTGATCCCCAGCAGGGACGAGAGGAGAAGGCCTTGACTCTCGATAACCGAGTACACGAGGTGCCTGTTCGGGACGTAACCGCTTAGCCATGAGGCTAGCACACGTCCATCGGATGCGGCCACGGGGATCATCCCCAAGTATGCTAGAACGGGATGTACCACCCCTAGAGAGGATAGGAGGAGCGCTGAGGCGGCGTTGTTCAGCCATATGTGCAGAAAGGCCGTCAAGGGACCGGCGTGTCTGATGTACTCCAATGACTCGGGGTGTGTGGGCCTGGTGAACATGGAGAACAGCAGGGCTTCCACAACGTACAGGACCTCCATGAGGGCTAGGTGAGCCAGAACTCTCCTCTTCATCAACCTCCAGCGGTCCAGAAATAGACTTTAAACTTGATTCTATCTCTCGACTATCTCGAACGTGTAGGTCTTACATCCGCTGAGGTAGCTGGTCCACATTCCTCTCTTCAGCTTCTCCACAGCGTCCTCGATATCGATCGTCTTCATGCTTGATACGTGAGTTATGCCGGTCCCGTGAAGCAGGTCCGGATGAACCTGAGCCGTGGGTCCCATGATCATCACTATCTCGGCGCTCCTGGCGTAGCTCCTCACGACCTCCGCGACACCGCTCATCAGGGAGTAGCCATCCATTATCACTATGTCTGCTGTGTGGAGGTGCTCGGGCAGCAGGCTTAGCGGGAGATCGTTCTCAGACTTCGCTCCATCCCTGAACTTGCGGACGTCACAGCCCCGCATCCTTGGAAGAGGTAGGTCCTCTCCGCTCACCACCACAAGCTGAACTCCCGGCCTCAGATGATCGTGAAGAGCGTAGAAGGGATCTAGGAGGTTGTCCTCTCTATCGAGGTCTATGTGGTGCTGGGATACAGCGTTCACGGCGGCGAGGCCGATCGCCCTCTCCAGCATGTCATCGCTGGTCAGAAGGGAGATGGCCCCTTTGATGTCCTTCACGGGTCTTGGAGGTCTGATTCTCGGTCTATCCACGAGATATCTCATTGGCGTAGGGGCTATTCCCAAGCTCCTCCTGTTTTCTCCCTCAACGATGACGAACGTATACGGTATCCCAACGAAGATATCCTCCAAGGAGAGCCCGTTCGACAGGGAAATGGACCTCTTGAGGATCTCGTCCAAGATCATGTCAACGAACCTGATCAGTTAGAAAAACTAACTTATATTAAACAGTTTCCTATCCGTGTGGATGTCTGTGAACAAACTTTCGTCAGAAAACGGAAATATCGCCCAGGAGCCACCTCCACAAGGGGACGAGGTGGATAGTCCTCCCTCTGACCTCTATCGAGTCATCCCTGTCCCAGGTGACGATGGTGGCCCTGCTCAACCTCAGCTCGGAGAGGGCCTCTGAGATCTTCTTCAGGTGCTCCTCCCTTGGATCGTAGCAGACCTCTATGACCTCCCTCGTCCTTCCCCTCTCCCTCACCAAGAAGTCGATCTCCCTGCCGGACCTGGTCACGTAGTAGAACAGATCTCCACCCCTCCTCATGAGCTCGAGGAACACGAGGTTCTCCATCCTCCTGCCCAGGTCCATAGGCTCGTCGAACAGCATGGCGAACGAGGTGTCCACGACGTATATCTTCTTTGGGGAGATGGCGCTCACCCTCTCGGATGGAGAGAACCTCCTGACCGTGAAGACCAGGAAGGCGCTCCTCATGTGGTCGACGTAGCTCATCAAGGTCTTGGTGTCCACCCTGATCCCCTGTCCCTCCAGGACCCGCCTAAGCGAGTTCCACGTGAAGGCGTTGGAGTAGTTGGATAGCACGAAGTAGAAGACGTCCATGAACTCCTGAACGTTCCTCACCCTGAACCTCTCGACGATGTCCCTGTAGAACATGGTCTCTAGGAGGGAGATCACCTTCTCCCTGGACCTGTAAATCCATACCTCGGGGAATCCGCCCCACTTCAGGTACTCGTCCAAGAGCCTCCTCAGAAGGCCCCTCTCCCTGAAGGTCTTGGGATCTACTCCAGCTACCTCCCGGAACGAGAGCGGGAGGAGAAGCTTCGAGATGTACCGCCCCCTGAGCCTGCTCGGTATCTCCGAAGACTGAAGGGCTGAGGAGGAGCCGGTCACGTAGAGCCTGAAGTCCTTCACGTCGTGGAGCCACCGGAGGTTGTGATCCCAGTTCCTCCACTCTTGGACCTCGTCCAAGAAGAGGTGAACCTCGCCCTCGGGATGCTCCCTCCTGACGAGCTCGGCCAGCTTCCTGACCTCCATCCTCCTGAGCATCGGCTCATCGAAGGGAATGTAAAGGGCCTTTTCCCCGCGCTTTATGAGATTTTCAACGCTCTTGAGCATTATAAAGGTCTTTCCCACCCTTCTAGGACCGATCAACGCTGTTATGTCCGAGGAACCTTGAGGGAGTCTGAACTCCCTCTTTATCTCCTTCACATACATGAGGGAGCCCAGGTACTCCTCCGTGACCTCTCCCAGAAACCCCATTATGGAATTTAAATCCATAAGTACTTATAAATATTGTGGAGTTTAACTCCTCATCATGGGGAACTTTTTTAGGTTTTCAGCCGGTCTCCGGGCTGGTGGTCCCTTGAAGGTGAAGTGTCCCCACTGCGGCTTCATCTTCGACGTCAGCTACTCCAGGATCATGTACTGCAAGACCTGCCCCTTCGGGGCCTTCGGGGACTGCGACAAGATAAAGTGCCCCAGATGCCAGGAGGAGTTCACTCTCTACGAGAGCGAGATCTGAGGAGGCCCACAGCAAGCAGAGCGCATAGGGAAAGCATGATCAGTATTCCCATGGTCCAGCTGGTCGGCCCGGATTCGGGCCCCCCAGGAGGCGTTCCGTTGGGGAACTCGCTGGCGAGGGGATTGAAGGCGCATAGAGCCTTGACCTTCGGGTAGGGCGTCTTCTGAAAGCTGATCCATTCCTCTCCGTAGTAGACTATCCTTGAGTTGTAGCCGGCGGTTCCCAGACCGGCTTTAGAGCATATCTGGTTTATGTCGTCCTCGGTGAGGCCCTTCACAACCCCAGCCCCTACGAGCCATCTGAGCTCTAGGAGGAGCAGCCTCCTGATGGTCTGGTTGTCCAGCTGGACGACGGGCTTGGGCTCGTACTTTCCAACAGTTCTCGGCTGGAGCCTCACCACGAGGTAGGGTCCCAGCCCCTGCGATCCGTTGAATATCTTATCCTCGTATAGGACGACTGCCACGTCCTTATCTCCGTGGGACACGTAGGCGAGGGCCTTCCCAAAGCCGCTGGGCGAAATCTTGAGCTTCAGGACCCCTGAAGATCCCTCCAGGAGGGATAGATCGTACGTCACACCGGGCTTGTTGAGCATGACCTCCACGCTATACCTGTCGGTCGGGTTGAAGCACCCCGAGACCGGAATGGAGAGGATCAGAAGCAAAAAGACCAAGGTGCACAACAGAAGCGATCTCAAAGAGGATCACCGATCACAATTTTCGGGTGACGGAGAAGTGCAGGTCGTCCAGCCCTATCCTGAGCGTGACGTACTCCCCAACTCCTGAGACGGCAGCCACCGCTATGGCCACTTTCGGCCTCAGCGAGAACCTGATCCCGAGTTTGGAGGCGACGTACCTCTTTAAGATGACTATGAGCTCCTTGGCCTTCCACTCCTCGTCCACCTCGACGTCGATGATCTTGCCGACGAGCTTACCATCAACTGTGACGACCTCCTTATCGAGAAGGGTGCTCAACCTCAAAGAATCACCTGGTCCTTCCCGGGGAAGTGAACTTTAAAGACCTTCCGCACGATCCAACGACCCTGCGATCTACCTGGTCAATCACTCCTCTTCCTCCTCTCCCTTGGCCCTCTCGAGCACCTCCTCTAGGGAGGAGAGATAATCGAGGAGAGCCATGTATCCCTTGTCCGTGAGCTCAATGACCTTAACATATCTGAGCCTGAGCACGTCCCTCCTCTGCCTCACGAGCCCTTCCTCCTCCAATTTATCGAGATGGCTCCCCAAGTTGCCAGGTGTGAGCTTCAGGGTTCTTTGAAGCTCGGAAAAGGTCATCTTACCGTTGAGAAGGAGGGCTATGAGTATGAGAAGCCTCGTCGGATGAAAGGCTGATCTCCTGAGGAGATCAGCTATCTTCTCCAGATCCATTTCCGGCCTCAACCCTGGAAGCCCTGACCTGAAGCGAGATCCAGGCTGCCAAGTAGGGGATGTACATGAAGATTATGGCTGTCAGGAGACCCTGCTCAGGAAACAGGAGAACGGAGATCCCTCCCAGAGCAACCAGTATCCCCACAAGGAGAGGCTCCTTGAACTCTATATCATGCTCCAGCTTCGCGGAGAAGTACAGAAGCAGGTTCATGATGGCCACGCATTCGTATATGCTCGCCATGAGCATGCTCATGGAGAACGTCCCGTAGATCACGGGGGAGGCGGCCACGATAGCGATCATCATGAAGAAGATCATGCCGGCAAGCTTGTGAATCTTCCTTCCCCTTCTCACTCTATCCTCCAATACCTTAGATTTCACAGCATAAGCGTAGATCTTCACTGAGCTCTCCCAGATCCTCATGACCACGGCGAAGACCAGGGATATGCCCAGCCATATTGCTGGGTAGAGGATCCAGTTCAGTCTGAAGTGGTAGACCATGAAGGAGAGTCCCAATCCGACAGGAAAGGCCACGACCCAGAAGAGATAGCTATATGAGGCTCTTCTGAGTACTCTAGCCTTTAGACATCTTCTCACGACATCGGTCATTCTCAGGAGTTCCTCTACATCTTCCTTGGACATCCAGAAATGTAGGAGATGCTAGAAGATAAGTTGTTTCAGTCCTCTGTCCGGCAGAGAATCATACCTAATTTTAAATGAGCGGTGCGCTGAATGAGCGGTGGTCCGATGCTGGAAGTGCTTGAGGTCTCCAAGCTCTACGGCGACAGGAAGGTGCTCGACTCAATCACCTTCTCCGTGAGGGAAAGGGAGATCTTTGGCTTATTAGGACCGAACGGGGCTGGAAAGACAACGCTCATGGAGATAATAGCGGGGATCAGGAGGTGCGATGGAGGGGAGGTGAGGGTGAAGGGTCACAAGCCGACGAGCTCGGAGGCCAAGAGGCTGATGGCCTTCAATCCCCAGGAGACCCTGCTCTACGACAAGCTCTCCTCCCTGGAGAACCTCGAGTTCATCGCCTCGCTGTACGGGCTCAGCGGAAGCGAGTTCAGGAACAGGGTGGAGGAGCTGGCGTCCAAGCTGGGCATAGAACATCTGCTCAAGAGGAGGGTGGAGAAGATGAGCGGTGGAGAGAGGAGGAGGGTCAGCCTGGCCGCCAGCCTGCTGCATGACCCCGAGCTTCTCATACTGGACGAGCCGACCGTGGGACTTGATCCGGACGCCAGGAGAGACTTCTGGGATCTGATAACCTCCATGAGGATGGAGGGCCGGACAATTCTGATCAGCACCCACTACATGGAGGAGGCGGACGAGCTCTGCGACAGGGTGGCCGTGATAGATCAGGGCAGGATCGTGGCGATGGGGACACCGGAGGAGCTCAAGAGGAAGTACGGCGGCAAGAAGAGAGTTGTAGTTCAGCTCAGAACGAGGGACCTGATCAAGGCGGAGGATGCGCTGAGGGACCTCTCTCCCAAGCCCTACCCAAGAGGGATAGAGCTGGAGAGCGATGATCCTGAGAACCTGGCCGTTGAGGTCATGAACAGGCTCGAGAAGCTCGGACTTGAGCCCCTAGGTGTGACGATAAGGCCTCCAACGCTGGAGGACGTCTTCCTTAACCTGACCGGGAGGAGATTGGAATGAACGCCTCGCTGCATGTGGCAAAGAAGGATGTCCTGATCTTCCTGAGGTCCAAATCTGCCCTGTTCTGGACCATAGCTTTTCCAGCGTTCATAGCTCTGTTCTTCTCAGCGATCTTCGGAGGGCATGGGGTGACGATGACCGTGGGTGTCATCAACAACGACACCGGAAACCTAAGTACCTACGTCATAAAGGCACTGAACTCCACGAACGTGCTCAAGCCCGAGAGCTACACCTCGATCGACAGGGCTCTGAGCGATCTAAAATCTCACAGGGTGGCGGCAGTGATCCTGATACCCGAGAACTTCACGAAGTGCATCATGTCTGGAGAGAAAGCCCGTCTAAAGGTCTTGGTGAGGGGAGGAGATTCTCAGGTCGAGAGCGTAGTAAGGGGAGTGCTCTCCGGAATAACTGAGGAGTTCGCCAAGAGGTACAGGATGATGGCCCTGGAGCACATGCCCCCTGTCATAAGGTCCGGAAACTTCACCATCACCAAGGAGCAGGTGGCCAAGTACATGGAGCTGACGGCCGAGCCGATAAGCGTGACCTACGAGGGTGTGGTGGTGAAGAAGACCAGCTTTTGGGCGAATAAGGCCCACTGGATAACCGTGATGATAGGATACTCCTTCATCTTCTCCGGGATGGTGACCTGCGCCGACATGATGGTCGAGGAAAGGGCTAAAAAGGTGCTGAAGAGGATAATATCCTCACCGGTCTCGGTGAGGAGCGTCCTGATTGGAAAGCTGGCGGGATCCTTGGTCATACTGACGATATCCCAACTGGTGCTCGTGGCCGTGATCTTCGCCTTCCTCAGACCTGAGGTGGTCTGGAACCCGCTCATAATCCCTCTGGTTCTGGCAGGAGACTTCACCGGCATGGGCATAGGAATGGTCGTCGCCGAGCTCGCCAGAGATAGGGAGGCCATATCCGGCATCGTGACAGCTGTGGGGATCATGCTTCAGTTCTTCACGGGGATGTACTTCCCAGTGGACTTCTTCCCGAGCGGCATGAGAACGGTAGCTGAGCTCATACCCTTCACAGCGGCCATAGAGGCGATGGATGAGATGCTCAGAGGGGTGGCCGTGAACATAACATGGACCCTGATCTACCTGTCCGCCTGGGCCGTCATCATGTTGATCCTGAGCATAGCTCTGTTCCCGAGGTGGGCCAGCCAGGACTGAAAGTTTTTTCTCCTTCGACCCTACTTTTTCCCGATGGAGCTCAGGGAGTACAAGGTGGTCATGTGGCTCATGCTTCCCCAGCTGGTCGCGGCCCTTTTGGCCCTGAGCATGGCCGGTCCTCCCCAGGTGGAGCTCTCGATCACGGAATCAGTAGGTCTCTCGGTCTTTTACATAGTGCTAATAGCCCTCATGACTGTACTTATCGTAGTTCTTCTCAAGAAGGGGTTCAGTAGGT
The DNA here is from genome assembly GCA_964525965.1 of uncultured Nitrososphaerota archaeon. Taxonomy (GTDB): domain Archaea; phylum Korarchaeota; class Korarchaeia; order Korarchaeales; family Korarchaeaceae; genus Methanodesulfokora. Next base: position 6,739 of record CAZGKA010000037.1, on the reverse strand, counting down.
TAATAAGGGTGCTGACAGGAGTTTTACTCTTCTACGGAGCCGCTGTCTCACTCTGGGAGGCTTTAAGCCCCTTAGGGATGGACCTCCTCTCAATACCCTTGGCTGCCCTGATCACCCTCCTCGGCATGAGGCCCGGAAGCCTGGGAAACACGGCTAGGTGCGTTCTCGCAGCCCTGCTGTCCTACCTGATAATAACTATATTCCCGTGGACCTTCATAACGATATTTCTCGTGGCTCTCTCCCTGTACGATGCCTATTCCGTGTTTAAAGGACCCTTATCTTCCCTGTTCCGTCTGTCCATAGAGGAGACCCTCCAGCCGATGTTCATAACCCACGGAAGAGCGGCTGTTGGTCTGGGGGACCTGTTCTCCTATGCGCTGGCCACCTCCACATCTCTGAGGATGATCCCCCTTCCTTTCTCCCTGATACCCGTCGTCCTTCTCAACGTGGGCGTGGTGATAACGCTGTACCTGCTCTACTCGAAGGAGAGACCTCTGCCAGGGCTGACGATACCCGTTTTGATGTGGGCCTCCTCACTGATCCTCCTAATCCAACTCTCATGATCGAATAAAAAGGAAGAAGGATCAGAAGATCCTTCTCTCGGTTATGAGATCGTGGGGCCTGAGCTCCGCCATCCCGGCTGTAGAAACAAAGGCCACTGAGGCTTTCTCCCACATCTCCCTTATGTTCTTGGCTCCAGCATAGCCCATGTCTGCCCTGAGACCTGCTGCCAGCTCTCTGACCACATCCTCCACCCTACCCCTGTAGGGCACCCAGCCCTCCACCCCCTCCTCTATGTCCTTGGACGGCTGGCTGTACCTGTCCAGAGAGTACCTCTTCTCCCTGGCCCTGTGGCTTCCCATCCCATAGTACTCCTTGTAGTAGCGACCCTCGAGGGCTATGAGCTTTCCGGGGCTCTCCCTACATCCGGCAAATATGTTCCCCATCATGGCTGCCGAGGCTCCCAGTGCCAGGGCCAGAGCTATGTCGCCGGAGGACTTTATCCCTCCGTCGGCTATTATCGGAACGTCGACCTCGAGGTCCTCTAGAGCATCCCTAACCGAGGCCGTGGCGAAGAGCGTGGGCGCGGAGACCTTGGTCACCACCGACGTGGAGCATATGGATCCGCTGCCTATCCCCACCCTGAAGCCGCTCACCTCCTCCAGCTCACTGATCGCGTCCACCGCCGCCTGGTAGGTCCCTACGTTGCCGACTATCAGCTCAGCTGAGACCTCCTTCATCAGCTTCTTTGTGGCCCTGATCACGTTGTTGTTGTGGAAGTGCGCCACATCGGTCACCAGGATGTCTACATACCTGTCGAGGGCCTTGGCCCTCTCCAGGTCGAAGGGAGATATGGCCGCCGCCACCAGAAGTCGACCCTCATCATCCCTGGAGGCGTGAGGATACCTGCCCTTGAGCTCCAAGTCCTTTATCGTCACGAGACCCTTCAGCCTCATGTTCTCATCCACTATAGGAAGTTTCTCCACTTTATTCTCCTGCATGAGCTTCTTAGCGTCCTCAAGGGAGATGTCCTCCTCGGCGCAGATGAGGTCCTTAGTCATGACGTCCTTCACCCTCAGGTTCTCATCAGCGTACCTGACATCCCTCCAAGTCACTATTCCCACCAGCCTCTCACCCTCCACGACCGGAAGACCGTGAATTCCCTTGTTCTCCATGAGCTCAATGGCCTCCCTGACCGTGACGTCGGGAGGGACCGTGTGCACGTCTCTTATTATGAAGGACTCTGCCCTCTTCACCTTTCTGGCCATCTCGACCTGTTCCTCTATGGAACAGTTTCTGTGGAGGACCCCTAAACCACCACATCTGGCCAGAGCTATGGCCATCTCAGCCCCGGTGACCGTGTCCATTGGAGAGGAGACAAAAGGAACCTTCAGCTCATGCTTGGGCGTGATCTTTGTCGACAGATCTATATCTCTCGGCTCGACCTCTGCTCTACCGGGCAATATGACCAGATCGTTGAACGTGAACAGCGTGGGAGCACTCCCTATCTTCCTGGTTCCCATAGGTGATCTCGAAGAACCCTCTTATAAATGTTCCCGCCGCTCGGGCGAGGTGGGGCAATCCAGAACCTGCTTCATCCATCGTGTTTATCACGCTCCAAGCCTGTCGAGATGCCTCTAACGTTCAAACGAGAGGGCTATCTCACAAAAAGTGGGGAGATCAAACGCGTTTCATCAGGACTTATCCCGATCACTACATCTCAGTGTTCTCCCGAACGATCGACGGATCCTTCTCCAGGTCCGTGGGAGTTATCCTCCCCCTCGGGTCCCTGCCGATTAGGAACCCTCTATGAGAGATCCTCTCCAGCTCTATGAAGTCTACATCACGGTAGAACATCCACATCAGAGTTCCCAGGGACGAGAGGCTCCAGAAGGAGACCTCCATGTCAGCTGATTCCCCTGTGAGGAGGGATATGAGCTTCCTCCTGTAGACGCCCCTCAGGTGGTCGTACCCCTGATGGAGGGTCACCTTCCCCTCCCCCCTCTCGGGAAGGAGGTACTTGTAGCCGATGGTCCTGAAGTACCAGTCGTAGTAGTCCATGACCTCAATCACAGCCATATTCGACACGGAGGACACGCTGGCCAGCATTCTGGCACAGTTCCAAGGGTTGAAGTGGGGGATGCTGAGCCCGTAGATGAGACATAGGTCCTGGTCGCTGATGAACCTGTGCACCTCCTCTGCCCTACACCTCACGAGCTTTGGCTTGACTCCGATCGTGTCGGGTATCCACTCCCCTGCCTTCCTGAGGGCATCCTCCCTCAGATCCGCCAAAGTGAGATAGACCTTCTTTCCTTCCCTGATTAACCTGTCCGCCAGGATGGCTCCACCTATCCCGGTTCCGCTGCACAGATCGAGAAGCCTGACCTCCTCTCCCAGCCCCCTGATCCAGGGATGTGAGGTAAGGATGTCCATGTGGCCGCGGGCGCGCTCGGTTCTCTCGAGGAAGGCTCTCTCACCGGGATCCTCAGGCCACTCGAACAACCTGTACAAGCTGTCTAGGTCCATTGATGACAGGAAACAGGCTTAAGTATATAAAAAAGTTGAAGGAGCTGACGGGCCACAAAACCGCGTGTCTCAGGCCTCAGCTTTATCTTAGATCCTTATTTCCCAGATCTTGCGTGCGTGAACAAAACCAGAGCTGAAGGGTCTCTCCGCCAAAAGATGTCAACCGGCCGAAGGATGTACATTGAGCCCGTTCGAGCTATCACGAGCTCGTCTAGGAAAAAACACCGTGGCGCCTCAAGGCGAGATGTAGGGGAGAACACCTTCTAGCGACTTCTCTGAGAAGCCTTTATAAGTTATAGACAGGTTGCAGGATCTCGATCTCCCATGAAGATCATTCATGAAGAGGTAAACGGGATAAGGATAGGTGTTTACAAAGATCTCGAGGGTGAAGGACCAGTCCTGACCTTCATCCACGGTTTTCCCGGTCAGATAAGCAACTGGAAGTACCAGCTTGAATACTTCAGGGGCAAGTTCTCCTTAGTGGCCTACGATCAGAGGGGCTTCGGAACATCGGACAAGCCTGAGAGGGTGTCCTTTAAGGAATACCTCTCCGACCTAGAAGCCCTTCTGAGAAAACTTGGTCTGAAGGATGAGGACGTGGTTCTGATAGGCCACAGCTTCGGCGGCATGGTGTCTGAGTGGTACGCCGGAGCTCATCCCGTGAAAGGGCTTGTCCTGATAGGCTCTCTGGTGGAGATGAAGCCCGACGTGACGGACAGGATAATATGGCATCTCCCTCCGTTTCTCTGGAAGCCCCCGCTGTTCTCCGATAACTTCCTGACCAGGAGACTGTACAGGAAGATGTTCTTCAGCCCATCCACCCCTGAGGAGGTCTTCAAGGACTTCATGAGGGACAACAAGGAGTACATAGAGTCTCTACCAGCGCACGTGTTCAGGTACAGCAGGTACTACGTCAACCACAGCGCGGAGGAGGCTCTCAAGAGGATAAAGTGCCCCACCCTGATAATCGTCGGGGAGGACGACGTAGTGACTCCTCCGAGGGAGTCCGAGAGGATACACAGACTGGTGCCCAACTCCAAGCTGATCGTGCTGGAAAGATCCGGACACATGGTCCTCTACGAAAAGCCTGACGAGATAAACCAGCTGATAGAGAATTTCGTGAAGGAGCTATGACCCAGCTTCCAGCTCCTTCACGCCGGTATCTCAGATGGAGATAATTTCTAATAATAAGTTTTGGATAAATTTATAATTATAAAAAAGTAGTTCAAAAGACTGCCCTCTGGAGCGGATCAGTCCTCAATCTCGCGAATTAGGACTTTTTTCTCCGGTTCGGAGGCCTCAACAGCTTTTTCCTTCTCTTCTCTCTTCCTTCTCAGCTTCTTTCTTTTCTTTCTTTGCTTTCACATCTGGAACAGAAGGCACAGTTCCCTTTTTCGATAAAACTCCAATGAGACCGTCCTTGAGCACGATATTGGCTACCAGAAGGACCACAAGCACCGCCAAGACTCCCAAGAGCAGAGGGTTGAATCCCGCTCCTCCGTACGTTGAGGGAAGGTTGTAGAGAACCTTGGTGTAATCCTGATCGCTTTTCACGGAGATCTTGCTGGCCTCGTTCGGCAGAGTTACCGTGATTATTGTGTTCATCTTTCCTATACTCACCGGGTAGGTGTAAGTGAAGACCAGCTTGTTGCCTGTCTTTGACACGAGTTTAGCGTTCTTGTTGACCAAGAACTGCCAGAGTCCGCCTCTCTTCACGACCATCCCCACGATGTCGTACTCAGCGACGACCTTGTTGTTCATCGTGTCGTATTTTATGGAGATGTTTTCCAGATCAAACTCCTGCTTGTCGCTCTCAAGGAGTCTCTTCATGGTAAACGGCGTCGGGAACATGGCTCTGAGTCTCTCAAAGGTAGCAGCTGTCGCTCTAAGCTCTTCCTTGACATGTGCTATCCCGTTCGGCTTGACTGTTATGTTAACCAGGTCATCCAGCTCAAACTTAATCGGCTCCTGCATCCCGGTAGGTGTTCCACCTATAGGAGGCTGAGCTTGGACGTACAGGAAGGACATCACCACGAGCAGCATCAGGACCGCTACAACTAGGGAGCACCTCATTCGTGATCACCCCCTCATCTTGAATGTGTTCAACAGGTAGTTAGCATACTGGTTCGCCACGCCACTGGTCCACAGATCCTTTATGGCCTCAAACGTCACGTGGAAGGCCTTCCCATTGCAGACAACGTAGAGGTCCACGCTACCCCACGCGTCCCCATAGTCGTCCACCCAGGTGTAGCCAACTACAGCTGCAGGACATCCCTGAAGGCTCGTCCTCTGATACTTAACCCTCTGCGCGTTCCAGGAGCTCTCCATCTCCTGGATGAACTGATCGATCGTTCCTGAGTAAGGGATGTACCACTCCACGTAGAGGTCCATGTTCCCGTCGGAGGAGTACCAGCCCACGTATGAGTCGCCAACATCGCTCTCCCATCCGCTCGGGTACTGAATCGAGAAGTACGTTCCTGTGAACATGTTCGTTGAAAGGCCTCCTCCATATCCATATCCTCCGCCAGCTCCGCCTCCTCCATATCCTCCATATCCAGACAAGTAAGCCTCGATCTTCTGCTTTATTCCCTTTCTCTCGAGAATGTCGGTGGGCAGCTTAGGCAGCTCGGGAGGAGTAACTCCCTTAGCCTGCAGGTCGTGGACGTCGACCACTATATAGGGACCCTTCGAAAACTTCTCCTGCCAGTTCTTGATCGCCACCTGAACGGCGGTCCCCAGGTCAACGTCGGAGTTGAGGGTCGTGGTCTCGACGGGAACGAGGGCGCCGCTGGGCAGCTGTATTATCGGGAAGGCATGTCCTGGAACCAGTACTATATAGCTCCGGAGTCCCTGAGCCTCCATGAGGGAGGCGTACATGAGGGCTAGGTCCACGCAAGTCCCCTCGCCATCGAGCAGGGTGTCCCTCGGGAACTTTATGTACTCTGAGAACTTACCGGTCCAGAACCCCTCAGGCTCCGTCTTGTACTTTATTCCCACGATAAGCAGAGCGTTCCAGACACCCTGCATGGACCTCCAGGCCTCATCATCTGAAAGCGTCGCTCCAGCTCCTCCAGCCAGTTTGTTCCCCAGGTCTGAGAACTCCCGGATCACGGGATCAGTTGGCGTGATCCAGGCGGCCAGGAGAGGAGAGTTCTGGAACGAGTCGTACCAGCTGCCCGTATGCTCCTCTGGCGGTATGCTGGTGAACACGAAGTCGTGCAGCCCTAGGAACTCTATTCTTCTCTGTTCAACAATCTCCTCGGGTTTTCCTCCCTCATCGTAGACTATCTTCACGTAAAGGGTCGCTGGCGTCGAGCTAGTGAGCTCAGTGAGCTTGCTCGGCAGGTTCGGATAGTAGAGATCCACAACGCCTCCTCCCGGGGGCACCTCCTCATAGGTGGAGGGCTGACTCCAGTCAGTGTACCCCTCTATCTTATAGCTGACCTTGACGTTCTTGAGAGGAGCGCTTCCCTTGTTCTTTATCACGACCTTGGCGACCCAGATTCCGAGCTCAGGCCTGCCGTACACCTTGTACACCGCGGACATAATTTGCTTCTTGTAGAGTATTTTGTAGTCAATTTTGGCCTCCCCGCCGGATCCTCCGGAGATCACTAGGAGGGCTGCCGAGACCGCTATTAATGCCACTAGGATTATTGACAACAGGCTCTTGCTCGACAGCTTACTCATATCGTATCTCCCCAAGTTAGTACAA
>CAZGKA010000036.1:0-21009 GCA_964525965.1 uncultured Nitrososphaerota archaeon | reverse complement strand
CGTGGTGGACGGGGATCCCGGTCCTTGGATGGAGAGCATCATAGAGGCCAAACTCGAGCTGGACGACGAGCTGGGAGGAACGATGCTCCTTCCAGTGGCTGTCAGGAGCGATGATCCAAGGATAAGGAGCTTCCTACTCCCCCACAGTGAATACATAAGGCCTGTCTGCTGGAAGGGGGTTATGAGGAGGTTCATCGAGAAGATCAGAGATGCAGGCGTCCCGTTGAGCAGGATATACTTCGCCAACTCACCCGAACAGCTGATCTTAGGGGCTAATGTCATGGTGGTCGTGAAGGGGAGCCCCGACGATCACCTGGACCGGATCATAGAGGCCAAACTCGAGCTGGACGACGAGCTGGGAGAGACCGGCCTGGTGCCTGTCGTAGTGAGGGAGGGGGATCCGCGTGAGGACCTCTTCAGGAGATCGAGGAGAGATTGACGGAAGGATATTTGAGCTTCTCAGCGCCTCCAAGAAAGAGCTGGAGCTTGGTCTATATGACAGAGCAGTTGGATCAGCTTACTTAGCTGTAAGGATGGCGATAGAGGTCTTCCTAAATAGGAAGAGGGTCTACATACCGAGAACCGACGCTGAGCTAATCGATGAGCTGAGAAACCTCACGGAAAGGAAGATCTGGAGGGCGGCCGTTCGCCTGATGGTGTACAACGTTCAAGCGAGCTACGTCGGTGCCGACGAGTTGATGGCCAGGAAGGCGCTCGAACTGGCTGAGGACATAATAGAGACGGTCTACAGGAGGTAAAACAACAGAACAATGGATATCATGATCACGGAGGCCGGTATCAAGTACCTGTAAGCGTCTGCGACGTGAACCCCGTAGACCTTGGACGTCAGAACTAGGCAGAGGTGCATCGGGGAGAGAAGAACACCGAGTATACCCCCAGCCATGGCGATCAGATACCTGCTACCAACGAAAGAGCTCCCCACTCCTACATAGCTCACGAGCATGGGGAAAGCTATGGAGACGAAGTTCATCTCAGCTCCCGTGAGGAGACCTATCGTTAACGGGAGCATGAAGGAGACCACCCTCATGTCGGCTCCCATGGATATCATCTGGGAGTAGAAGAGCTTGGGAAAGTTGGAAGCGTAGGAGAATCCTTTGAAGAGCATGACTCCCACCATGAGAAGTATTACTGTTGGATCAAGCGAGTCCCTCAGGATCTTCCCCCAGCTCTTAGGTCTCCTAGCGATCACGACAGCTATCAGGGTCAGGGCGAGAGCCAGAGCCAGATCTAGGTGCAGGACGAGTATCATCACAGCTAGGAGAACTATCGGCCATAGAAACAGGAACTCCCTTAACTTGAGCTCTCCAAGCCCGGAGCGCCCGACCTTCCAAGCTGAGACCAACAGCCCCGCTGTCACAGCTCCCAGGGTTATGCTCCATCCCATCGAGACGAGTTCGGTGACTCCAACCTCGAATATGATCATGGAGAAGATGAGGCCCTGATAGAGGGGCCAGACAGGTATCCACACGTGTCTGAACCAGTAGTTTATGAACGTAGCCAGATCCCACCCGATCCTCTCCTTGGAGAAGACCTCCTTGGTCATCAATGCTGATACCATGGCTCCTCCAGGCATCGGAACTAGTCCTATGAGCATCGGTATGGCGTACATCGACATCTGTGGATTGAGGGAGCTGAACGCATCGGTTATGATCTCAAGCATTCCGTTGAGCTCCATTGCCCGGCTTAAGGCTATGGCCAGGGAGACTAGGATGATCAGCCTGTACAGATCCCAGGACGTGAGCGTGTTCTCGGCGGATCTCACCAGGTCGCCGGGGGCTAGAGTCATGAGCCCCATGATCAGAGCGACAACGATCATCGATACTCCTATGTTCACCCTCCTAGCCATGAAAAGCAACATAACTGCTATCAAGATCGAGAGGATCAGAAGCGGATTCATGACGCTGACTGAGATCAAGTTCACAATAAAAATGATCTCTCTCGAACCGACGAAACATCGATTCGGAGCTCAGGAGCACCCCTGGAAACCGGGAGAATCATTAAATTTTTTAAGAAAACTGGGGAGGACCAGGGAAGGTGATCTCATGGGGGATCGACTTTGGCGACGAGAGAACTGTTGAAGGGACCGTGACTCCCTGGGAAGTTGAGGGGAAAATAGACTACGACAGGTTGATAGAGGAGTTCGGGACCCAGAGGCTGGATGACTCCCTGATAAAGCGCCTCGAGAGACTGGCAGGGGAAAGCCACTACATGCTGAGGAGAAGGGTTTTCTTCTCCCACAGGGATCTGGACAAGGTCTTGGAGGACTACGAGAATGGCAGGGGATTCTTCCTCTACACTGGCAGGGGGCCAAGCGGCCCGATGCACATAGGGCACATAATTCCGTTCTACTTCACCAAGTGGCTTCAGGAGAAGTTCAAGGTGAACGTCTACATCCAGCTGACAGATGACGAGAAGTTCCTGGAGAAGAAGAGAAAGCTCTCCCTTCCAGAGACGAAGAAGTGGTCCTACGAGAACGCTCTGGACATAATAGCTGTGGGCTTCGATCCCGACAGGACCTTCATATTCCAGGACACGGAGTACATGGGACACATGTACGAGGCGGCCATAAAGGTGGCGAAGAAGGTGAACTTCAGCGTCGTGAGGGCGGTGTTCGGCTTCGACACCTCAACCAGCATAGGGATGATCTTCTTCCCAGCTATACAGATAGTTCCAACGCTCTTCGAGAGAAGGAGATGTCTCATACCGGCGGCGATAGATCAGGATCCGTACTGGAGAGTTCAGAGGGACATAGCCGAGAGCCTCGGGTTCTACAAGGTTGCGGCCATACACAGCAAGTTCATCCCACCTCTCACCGGGTTCCAGGGAAAGATGAGCTCCTCCAGACCGGAGACGGCCATATACCTGAGCGATTCCCCCAAGACCGTCAGGGAGAAGATCTACAAGTACGCCTTCTCCGGTGGTCAACCCACAGTGGAGCTTCACAGGAAGCTGGGCGGCAATCCAGACATAGACGTGTCCTTCCAGTGGCTCTACATGTTCTTCGAGCCTGACGACGCCAGGATAGAGAAGATAAGGGAGGACTACAGATCGGGTGCCCTCCTCACGGGGGAGCTGAAGAACATACTGATAGAGAAAATAGTGAAGTTCTTGGAGGAGCATCAGTCCAGGAGGGAGGAGGCCAAGGACCTGATAAACACCTTCAAGTACGACGGCAAACTGGCGAGGCACATGTGGGAGACCATCGTGGCCTCGGATTGAGTTTTTATTTTTTAATACCAATTTTCATTCCATGCCTGAGAGGGCAGATCTGATACTTAGAGGCGGGTTCGTGGTTGATGTTCACGCCAGGGACATCTTTACAGCAGACATAGCCATAAAGGATGGACGAGTGATGTGTGTAGGAGATCTCAAAGACCTTTCCGGTGAGGAGATCGATGTAACGGGAATGTATGTGTCTCCCGGCTTCATGGACGCCCATATCCACATAGAGAGCAGCAAGCTATCACCTGAGGAGTTCTCGAGAGTTGTTCTCCCGAGGGGAACAACATCGGTCTTCATAGATCCTCACGAATCGGCCAACGTGATGGGGAGGAGGGGCGTAGATCTATTCCTCAGAACCCCTTCCCCGCTGAGGATATTTGTTCTGATCCCCAGCTGTGTCCCGGCTGTCGAGGATCTGGACGTGTCCGGCGCGAGGATAGATGAGGAGGATATCCTGAGCTACCGAGATGAAGAGATGGTCGTCGGACTTGCCGAGGTGATGAACTACCCCGGCCTGATAGGGGGAGACGAGAAGCTCCTGAGCAAGGTCCGCACGGCCATGAGGATATGGGGCGTGGTTGACGGCCATGCTCCCCTCCTCTCAGGGGAGGAACTCTGCAAGTACATGCTGAGAGGTCCTCAGTCGGATCATGAGTCGACCTCTCCTGAGGAGGCCCTGGAGAAGCTCAGACTGGGAATGTACGTGATGCTTCGGGAGGGATCGGCCTCCCGGGACATGAGCAGGATACTCCCCACGATCCTGAGCAGGGGGATAGACACAAGGAGGTGCCTCCTCTGCTGTGACGATAGGTCAGCTGAGGACCTTCTCGAGAAGGGTCACATGGACCACAACATCCGTCTGGCCATCGAGCTGGGCGCTGATCCAATACAGGCCATTCAGATGGCAACGATAAATGTGGCCGAGAGGTTCAGACTCCACGATCTCGGGAGCCTCGCTCCCGGCAAGAAGGCAGACGTGGTTGTTCTCAAAAACTTGGAGAGGGTGGAGGTGGTCCACACAATCATCGGGGGTCGGTTTGTCGTCAGAGGAGGCAGGGTGCTCAAACCCCCCAGGAGAGAGTACGAGTGGGATCTGCTGAACACGGTGAAAATTCCCAAGAAACTGGATCTGAAAGTAAGGGTGGATGCTGATAGGGTCAAGGTAAGGGTTATAGAGGCTAATGAGGACTCCCTTCTCACGGAATCTGGGGAGGAAGAGCTAGAGGTAAGGAGAGGGATCGTGCTCCCGGACCCTGAGAAGGACGTGCTTCAGGTGTGTGTAGTGGAGAGGCACACGGGCGCGGGGCTTGTCGGAAAGGCCTTCGTGAGGGGATTCGGAATAAAGAATGGTGCTCTAGCATCGACAGTCTCACACGACAGCCACAACCTCGTGGTGGTGGGGGATAACTTCCAGGACATGGAGAAGGCCATCAAGGTTGTGAAAAGAATGCAGGGAGGACAGGTCGTCGTCTCCCGTGGGAGAGTGCTTGCAGAACTTCAGCTCTCTCTGCTGGGAATAATGTCCACGGAAAGGGCCGAAACTGTGGCTGAGAGGAGCTCCGAACTCAGGAGGGCGGCTAGACTTATAAAGTCCAACTTCGAGGACCCCTTCTCGGTGTTATCCTTCATAACACTACCTGTCATACCGAAGCTCAAGGTGACCTGCAGAGGACTTATAGATGTGACCAGCTTCAGAGTGGTCGATCCTGTGATCTCGACAGGCTGATGGACTTGCTCAGATGGTGTCCGAACTGCAACGTCCCACTTGTGGGAAGGACCTGTGGAGTCTGCGGAGCTCGGTCTTTCGAGATCTCCCTAGCCAGGACTAGTGATCCAAGGATAACGTTCGAAGCTGACCTGAAACTGCTCAGGGAGGTTCTAGAGAGGGATTACGGCGCTGGATCCTACGAGGACCTTCTTCCAAATGGAGACGAGGTCGTTCTCTTCGGGAAGGCCCCCTACATGGACCTGTGCCACGAGGTGATAGCTGACGGAGCGATCCTCGGTTATCTCTTCTACGACATATTCTCCTTGGAGTGGGTCTTCAAACCGAGGGAGGTCGGAGCCCTGAGACTCCACCATCGCATGGACGTGGTGAGATGCAGCCACATCGAGGAGGGGGTTGAGCTCGACGTTGAACCCTCCTCAAAATACGTCTTGGTGAACGATCTGGAGGCCATAGCCGCGGATGTAGGAGGCAGATATGTGATAACGCGCGTGTTCAGGAGGGAGAGGTTTAGATCCATCGACGTCAGACACAGTGCCTCCAAAATGCTGAGGGCTAACGAGGAGGAGATGACGATAAGATCGTCCAGAGCCGCTCTTCTGATAAACAAACTCAGCAGGAAGTACGGAAGGCTTGTGGTATCGTTTTCAGGAGGGAAAGACAGCACCACTCTACTAGACCTAGCGAGGAGAAGTGAATGTGACTTCCTGATCTTCTTCAACGACACCGGGATAGAGATGCCCGAGACCCTGAGGCTAGTTGATGAGATAGGCGTCGATATCGTGGCCGATGCGGGGGACTCCTTCTGGAGGTGTCTAGACGATTTCGGCCCTCCAGCTAGGGACTACAGGTGGTGTTGCAAGGTGATCAAGCTGGGGCCGTCCTACAAGGTCCTCAAGGACATCACCTCGATGACCCTCGTCGGACAGAGGAGGTATGAGTCCTTCAGCAGGGGAAAAACAGGCTGGATCTGGAGGAACCGATGGATGCCGGGGATCACATCAGCATCTCCGATAAACGACTGGTCTGCCCTCTCCGTCTGGCTCTACATAATGATGAGGGGGCTCAAAGTAAACGAGCTCTACTTCCACGGATTTGAGAGGACTGGATGCTACCTCTGCCCTGCGTCCAAGCTGGCCGATTACGAGAAGGTAAAGAGGCTACATCCCGACCTCTGGGAGAGGTGGGAATCGTGGCTCAGGAGCTATGCGGATAAAATGGGATACGGGGAGAGGTGGGTGAAGTACGGGCTCTGGAGGTGGGTCGACACGCCGAGGAGATACAGATATCTGTTCGGAGCCTCGACTTACGAGAGATATCGACAGAGAATCGAGATTGAGGATGGAAAAATAAGGGCTAATCCTCTCTCCCAGGACAGGGTTCTCAGACTAGCTCCCTCGATCGGAAAGGTGGAGAGCAACAGGATACTTCACGATGCAGGAGTTCTGATCGTGGAGGAGGATGGGATCTCCTTTGAGGGAGATGTGCCACCCGATCTCTTCGGCTTGATAGCTAGATCAAACTTCTGCGCCGGGTGTGGACTCTGCTCAGACTATTGTGAGGCCATAACACCCTCCAAGCCCCCCAGAATAGACCCTCTCAGATGCTCCTCCTGTGGGAGCTGCAACGAGCTCTGTCCAATATCATTCTACTACCGTCCATTTAAGAAGAAGAATGGCGACCACCTGCAGAACCCCTGACATGACTGCAACAAACTCGGGCATCCCCATGTCGTAGAGGAGACCCATGAGCCCCCCTCCAATCACCCAAGCAGCGCCGTAGGCCAGGTTGAAGATCCCGTAAGCAGTCCCTCTCAGCTCTAAGGGCGATAGGTCAGCTATCACAGATCTATATACTGACTCCTGAGCTCCCATACCTACTCCAAACCATAAGACAGCAGCTACAAGCATAAATGGATTTCTGGTTATCGCTAGCAGAGCAGGAACCATGTTCAGCGCGAATATCACAGGAAAAACGCGCAATCCGTATCTGTCGTACAGAAATCCGAGAGCTACTGCTGCAATGGCATCGACCCCCATCGCGGCTCCGAAGCTGAGGGCCACCGTCCACTCATCAACGAGCCCCTGCATCCTGTAGGCTATCAAGGCGTAATGCAGGAAGCCCGTCGTGCTTATAGCGACCGCAACTATGTATATCCAGAACTTCACGGGGAGCGATCTGATGCTCTTCAGGGAGCTTTTTCCTCGAGATAGTTTCATCGTGTGCTCCTTTAGCAGGAGGTAGGCCGTCAAAACCATGAAGATCGCAACTATTGCTGGAAAGAACAGGCATGAGAACGCCCACCTAACCGATCTTCCAATGAAGAGGGCCAAAGCCACCACGACAGGTCCGAGAAGAGCACCTATCTGGTCCATCATCTCGTGCAGCCCGAAGGCCTTTCCTGTCCCCATCTCCTCTGTGGCAGCGCTGAGAATGGCATCTCTAGCTGGAGATCTCAGAGCTTTTCCCAGTCTCTCAGATAGTATGAGGACCGCAGCCCAGCTGAGAGAGGGAACTATGGCTAGCAGGGGTACCGAAAGCATGTTGATGGTGTATCCAACCAGGGGGGCTGTCCAGTACCTCCCGGTTAGGTCTACGAGCGTTCCGGCGGGCAACCTGGCAGCATATCCAAGGAACTCGGACAATCCCACTATGAGGCCCACGTCTGTGTAGGAAGCGCCCAAAGACCTCAAGAATCCGGGTATTATGCTTCTGGCTCCCTCATACGTCATGTCAGCGAAGAGGCTCACGCTCCCGAGGAGGATTATCGCCTTGTACGCCTTGCTTAGTCTCATCGAACAAAAAAGCCTTGAACAACTTTAAACGATTTCAGGAGAAATTTCGTTGATGAGGCTGCTCCTCGTCAGTGGAGATGCCAAGTTCAACATGGCCTTGGACGAGGCTCTTCTCGAACTGATCTCGTCGGGAAGATCGGAACCAACGGTCAGGTTCTACAGGTTCTCCCCGACTGCCGTCACTATAGGATACTTCCAGAGCATCAGAAAGACCGTCAACCTGCAGAAAGCCACCTCCTTAGGAATAGATGTAGTTAGAAGGCCCACAGGAGGAGGAGCGGTTCTCCACGACGAGAAAGGTGAGCTGACCTACTCGGTCGTTGTTCCTGAGATCTCAGGCGAGGAGGTCGTGGAAAGCTTCAGGAGAATATGTCTTGGAGTCATATTAACCCTCAAGGAGCTTGGTCTAGAAGCTTCCTTTGTTCCCGTAAACGATGTGGTGGTCTCAGGCAGGAAGATCTCAGGAAGTGCTCAGACGAGGAGAGGTGGGTTCATACTTCAACACGGAACCATCCTCTACAACGCAGATCTCGATCTCATGCAGGAGGTGCTCACGCCTCCAACCGAGAAGCTGTTGGAGAAGGGTGTGAGCTCCATAAGGGAGAGGGTGACGACCGTGAGCGAGCAACTCGGAAGGGATGTGTCCTTCGATGAGGTGCTGGATGCCGCTATAAAGGGATTCTCCAGAGCCTTAGGTGAGAAGCTAATTCCATCCGATCCTACTGAGGACGAGCTGATCCTTGCCTCTGAGCTCGAGAGGAAATACGGCTCAAAGGAGTGGAATGAGATGAGGTGAGACCTTGAGGGAACTGGTCGTCCGAAGGGAGAAGACCCTCATCATCTCATGCTCAACTGAGGAGGGAGTGATAAAGAGGATCAAGATCTCCGGAGACTTCTTCGCATTTCCTGAAGACTCCATAGACAAACTGGAGAAGGAACTTATCGGAAAGGAGGTATCTGACGTAGAGAAGGTCGTCAGGGGCTCGCTGGAGGGATGCGTCCTGGTGGGGATAAGCTTGGAAGACATCGTTGAGGCCCTGAGGAGGGTCATCCAACCTCCATAGTTTCAGAACTACGTCTCCCGGAGCAGAACCTCTCCAAAAGCTCGATGGACAGATTGACGGCCCTCCTCACGACCGGTCTCTCGATGCCCGGAACCCCTGCTCCGACTATAAGCACTCTCCTGGTGTTCTCGTCCACCTTGGTCAACTCGGAGTCCCTGTACGGATACAGAAACATGATCTTCTGAGAGTCAGCGAGCACGGGCTCTCCTCCAGCGAGTAGGGTTTCTTTTCCTCCTATTGGAACAAAGATCTCCCCTTTTCTCGCTCTTCTTAGCGATACATCGCCTTCGATCTTGTCAAGGTCGTAGAGACCTATAGGAACCAGGGTCTCAGCGCTTGCAAGGTTTATGGCATCGACCACGTTGTTTATCTTGGGAAAAGTGCCCTTCCTAACGACCCTCCTCACCAGAGCCTCACTGCTGGGCCTCACCTTAGTGGGGTCTATCCCTATCCTCCAGTAGAACTCCCTCAGGGCCCTCACGGTCGGGTTCTCCCCTATCCTCCTCGGAAGTGGGAACCTCTCCTGCAGGTTCGAGACGATTTTCCTGACGTAGTTCTCCATGTCCTCTCCTCTTTCCTCGACGATGACCTCAGACACAGTGGCATACGCTAGAAAAACACCAAGGACTCTCATATCCTCGGATATCGTGATTCTCAAGACGCTCACCTCCCTAGAAGCTTCCTTATCCTGTCGACAGCATCGCTGAGGGAGCACTCGACCTTCTCCGAGGTCTCGGTATCGTACAGCGACACGCTCTTCGACGACATTTCCTTCTCCCCGACGAATGCCAGGAGCCTCACGCCAAGCTTCTTGGCGTGCTTCCTCTGCATCGAGTGGCTCCTCCTCATGAGATCTATGGAGACGTTCAGGCCGCCCTTCCTCAGGGTGGAGGCCACCTTCCAGGCGTACGATCTGGAGCTCTCCCCTATGGATATGACATAGACGTCGCTCAGGGACCTCCTGCTGAGCTTGAAAATTCCCAGCTCGAGGCAGGCGTCTATGAGCCTCTCAACCCCTATGCTCACACCGGTGGCGGGCACATCCCTGCCCCCATACTTACCTATGAGCTTATCGTACCTCCCTCCACCTGCCAGGCTTCCGATCTTCGGCCTCTCTATGACCAGCTCGAAGATGGGGCCCGTGTAGTAATCGAGGCCCCTGACGAGGCTGAGGTCTATCCTGACCCTGTCGTCGTCCACGATGAACAGTATCTCCTCAAGCCTTCCAACAGCCTCCTCAACCTGCTCGGAGCTGAATCTTCTCCTCAAGCTGTCCAGAACATCCTCACTTCCTGAGGGAGATATGAGCTCACCTATCCTATCGATCATGCTCTCGCTCATTCCCAGGGCTTCGAGCTCCCTTCTAACCCCCTGCCAACCGATCTTATCCAGCTTATCTATCGCCCGATAGACGGGGATAGGATCCTTTATGCCAAGCTCCTTCTCGAATATCGCCGCCAGCAGGCTCCTGTCGTTCAGCTTAACCGTGAACCTTCGCAGATCAAACATGTCCATGGCTTCCGCTATGAGCAATATGAGCTCGGCATCAGCCTCCGGATGACTCGACCCAACTGTATCTGCATCGCACTGCCAGAACTCTCTGTACCTCCCCTTCTGCGGCTCCTCGTGTCTCCACACCCTTCCTATCTGATACCTCTTGAACGGGAGAGGGACGTCATGGTGGGTGGCCACATACCTGGCCAGCGACATCGTGAGATCATACCTGAGAGCCAACCATTCCTTACTGAAGAAGTCCGGGAAGACAAACATGAGCTTGTTCTCGGCTTCATGGCCTAGCTTCCCCTTCACAGTCTCCCAAAGCTCTATCGACGTGGTCTCCATCGGATCGAACCCATATCTCTGGAAGAGGTGCTCTATCTTGCCCATGACCTCCTTTCTGAGTATCATGATCTCTGGAGGGAAGTCCCTGAAACCTCTCGGAAGCCTTGGCTCGCCCAAGCGATCACCTTCCCTTCTCTGAGAGGTCAGAAATAAAAGTTTTCCCGAGAACTAAAAGTTCTTCGAAAACTGGTCGGGTATTAGGCTCCAAAATAGGTTTTCAGCTTGATCTTCCTGATGAGGGCTCTATATGTGCTGGCGGCCGCCCTGATTCTGGTCTCCTCGATGCTGTGGATGAGTGAGGCCCAGCACTTCCACTCAAGCGGATATGAAGATCTTCAATCGGAGTTCGTTAGGGTTGTCAAGACGCTGAGGTACTCCCCAGAACATTTGGACCTGGTGCTGAACGATGTGAACAGGTCAGGCGTCTTGGCGCTCCGCAGAGGCGACACCATAATGCTCAGGAGCGGGGATTCCTTCCTAGTAATCAGAGAAGATTCTGTTCGGAGATCCGCATGCTTAATTCTAAAAACTAACGTTTCTCCGAGGGTCGTCTATCTGAAGGACTCGTCGAGGTTCGAGATGGGGTACAGGGCAATCGGACTTGATCTCTGCGGTGGATCAGAGCTGAAGCTCAGGAGCTTTCTTACGGGCGGTCTTAAACCGACAGCCATCGGGTTCTGGCTCGGAAAGGGCGTTATAAACGCGTCGACATCCAAGTACGTGAGAGTCTACCGGGTCGGAAACTACACGGTCAGAAGCTGTCTCTCAAATGAAAACTCAACCACATGCAGGAATGATGTCATAGCCGTGGCTCTGGTAAACTTGGGACTCTCCATCTATCCTGAGACAATACATCTGGGTGAGGTCTCGGTGCTGAGCGCTGAGGGCATGGCCGTAAACGATCAGTTCCTCTCCGTCAGGGTAAGCCTGAGTCCCCTGAACCGGACTCTCTTCGAAGACCTTCACACGAGAGAGTTCTCCTTCTCCGAACCGCTCAGTCCCCCGGACGTGGGAAGCTACATCCTCAAGCTCGAGGCGATCGACTCCTACGGCCGAAGGTTTACGCGAACAGCTGAGCTGCAGGTTCTTCCGAGCGTCATACATGTTGATGTTCGGGTGACCCCTGGATCAGGCCCGCCGGGAACGAGCTTCTTAGTTCAGATCAGCGCTAGCTCGACGGTTAACCTGAGCAGAGTTAAGCTAGTTCTGGTGAACGGCAGTACCGCGTCCGTCATCCTGAGCAGAAAGGTCGAGGGAAATCAGTACCGTGATGAGCTCTCGATAAGAGCCGATAGGGTCGGCACATACAAGCTCCTTCTCAACGTCTCCGACTCTTCTGGTAACAGCAAATCCGCGTCAGCCATGTTCACTGTTACGAACAATAAGAAGGACAGGAAACCGATAACAGTGGGCCTCTGCCTCTACTACGACTCTCAGAAGAACAGGTGGTACATAAAGGCCAGAGCGGTCTCCTACCTCGACGATCTCGGGAGACAGGACTGGGTTGTTCGTCTCGTGATATATCAGGATGGCAAGCTCGTGGCATCTTGGAGCGGGAGAAAACACTACGTCTGGCTCTCTCATATGGTTCTTGAGGGAGGACACCATGTCTGGATCGCTGTAGCCGAGGACTTCTACGGGAACATAGCCAAAGGAAAGCTAGAAGGATACACGTGAGGTGGTTGCTTGAGAAACGCCTTAGTATACCTTTTTTCCACGTCTCTAATGGTTCTCATGTTCTTACAACTCTTCGCTCTGCTTCAAACGTCCTCAAAGGTTGAAACCTGGGATCAGGGCCTGATGTACAGGATCTATCGGACAATATTGAAGGAAGGTCCACAAGAGATAAGTGGTCTCAGCTCTGTGGGAGCTGAATGCTTGTTTGGAAGCGCCAGAGAACTAAGCGTGACCGTGTACAACTACTCGAACGGAAAGTGGGTTGCTGTGGCGGAAACCGAGCCGGTACCGTTCACCAGAGAGGAGGTGATGTACATGTACATGGGATCTCCGCTCAAGATCGTGATCCGCCTAGGACCCGTGGATGGAAGAAGGGTGTTCAGGTGGTTTTACAACGGAAAGCTCCTATGCAGGACAGATTTTTATCCATCGAAAAGGATTCTGTTCACGTTATCGGGAAACGGGACGGCGTTCGTCTCAGGTCTCTTGATGGAAAGGCGGGGAACTCTGTTGAAGGTATCGTGGAGTGGAGAGAGCAATACCTCCGAAGTCGACAGGGGGGTTGTTCAACTCCTGCTCAGAAACACTAGGCTGTACCTCCTTCACAACGGAAAAGTTTCCGAAATATTGAGCGGGATCAACCTGAGCGAATCGTTGAGGATCGAGGTGTCCGGGCTGAAGGAGTTCGGAGTTTTAGATGGAGGTGATGCAGTTGGATGACGTTCTAGCCCTAAGCTCCGTTGTAGTGGTGATGCTCCTCTCGGCCTCCGTGATGATCAGCATGGGCCATCGCCAGAATGCCGATCCGAGCGCTGTTAAGGTGATGGCCATGAGCATAGAAGATCTGCTCGAGGAATCAGCTCTCAAACATGAGAGCCCTTGCGAGAAGCTGTCCGAGTTTTACAACGCTGTGAGCAGGGACAGGGAGGTGTACATAAGGATCGCCCAGGTGTGGAACGGCAGTGTTGTGTGGGAGAGCAACTTCGGAAGGAGAGCTAAACAAAACCTGGCCCTCACCTTCAGGCCTGAGGGAAGAGGGATGTACTGCGAGGTCGTTCCTCAATCGGACCTCGTCAGGGAGGGAGATGTCCTCAAGATCTACCTGGTGAGCGTGAGCGAGGACGGTCTCCCCCTCGACGCTGAAGGGATCGTGATGATCTCCGGTCTGATAAACGAGGACGTCCCCGTCAGCCTGAAAGGAATGCGCGAGATGGAGGTCAGGGCTCCAAACGTCCCTGGGTCG
This sequence comes from uncultured Nitrososphaerota archaeon, assembly GCA_964525965.1. GTDB lineage: Archaea > Korarchaeota > Korarchaeia > Korarchaeales > Korarchaeaceae > Methanodesulfokora. The sequence goes on along the minus strand of CAZGKA010000036.1, from coordinate 7,419 downwards.
ATCGTGATAGAGGTGATGCTCTCCCACAAGGGGGAGATATGCACGGCCTCATCGGAGGTGACGGTCTCCGAGACATCCAACACACCTGAAGTGAGGTTGAAGGTCTCTGGGTGCACGGTTCACGCCTCGGTGAACGGAGGGAGACCCGTCGGATGGACGCTGCGCTCGGGATGCAGGAAGGTCACGGAGGGAACGGGTCAGATGACGGACGTGAACATCTGCGAGGGAGGGGTCTTCCTCAACCCGATAACCGTGGACCAAGAGGTGGTCCTGCCGGACGGATCAAGGACGTACGTTCACGGGGTCGTGGTTCTCGATCCTCCGGAGACCCTGATAGAGGTGGGAGGATGAACAGGGTTCTCACGGTGATCGCTCTCACGGCGGCCTCGTTGGCCGTGATATCCACGGTGATACTTCCCATGAGCCTAAGGATTGCTCCCTCTCTGATTGAGGAGGAGCCTCCAAGAATAAGGATAACCTGCTTCGATCCGGGCGGGAAGGTGTGCGTCACGATAGTGGGTCCAAAGTCCATCGTCTTTCACAGGGAGGACTGGAGTCTCTGGATAAACGGTACATCGGTGGACTTCACAGCCAACGTGCCTGACGGGAAGTTGCTCATCCCCGGAACTACCTTGGAGCTGAGCTTTCAGCAGATCTCGGGAGGCTACTTCTCAATAGATGTTCTGGGTCCTAGGGGGTGCGAGGCCCATGCGCTCTACTCACCGTGAGCTATCCATAGCCTTCGGCCTTCAGGGAGGAGGGACAGGCAAGACGACGGTGAGCTTCAACGTGGCCTTGGCCATGGCGGAGAGAGGCATAAGGGTCTTCTTCATAAGCATGGACATGGGAAGGCAGAGCGCCGTACATCTCTGGAACAGGAGGTGCCTTCCTCTGATCCTCAGAGGGGAGATGAAGTCAGTGAAGGACTACATGGATGGAGATGTGAGCGATCCCCTGTCCATAGCCTATGAGAGCAACTTCTTGGGTGTCGAAGATTTCTTCTTCGTGCCCGGCGGTGTCAGAAAGGAAAAGGAAGGAGATCCAGCTAAAAAGCTCAAGAAGTGCACGGAACGTTTTTCAGAGCTGGTAAGAGGGTTGAGGAAGTACGGACTAGTGGTGATAGACTCTCCAGGGTCCGGAGGTCTCTCCTCCCTCTTGGACTATTTGATGATAATGTCCTCAAGCGACTACTTCGTTCCGGTGGTGGAGCCCAACGAGTCCAGCATGGAGAACTGTGAGAGGCTCGTCAACTTAGCTGCTCTGACTGACACCGATGTGAGGGCTCTCGTGATAAACAAGTTCGTCGATCACTACGACGAGGTCGAGAGGGCGGAGGAGATGCTGTCTAGCGGGGGCAGAGTCTTCACGGTGAGGAGGAGCGATCTCTTCATGGAATGCTATAGAAGAGGGATTCCACTTCTGTTGGAACATCCCGACAGCGATGAGGCGTCCGACATAAGGAGGATAGCCGACTACCTGTGCAGGCTCAGACCCACGTCTGCTGATCTAGGAGTTGGAAGGCTCAGAACCGCTCTGGACGTGATAAGGGGGGAGGACGTCGGGAGCAACGACAGGATAGTGTTGAGAACTGGGAGAGGGAACCTGTTCAAGAGGATAAGATCGCTGTTGGGAAGGAGCAAGCAGAGAGACGAGTTTGTCAGGCTAGAGGAGCAATAGTTTCGCGTTCCTTTCCCTCAAATTTTTCCTTGCTTTACAGCACAAGATCCCTTTTCTCCTCTAACCTGGGGGATAGATTTGAAGGCAGTTTTCGTAGAGATAGGTCTGATTCTGGTCGGCCTGACCTTGGTGGCGGGGCTCTACTTCTGGGCTCAAGGGAAGGCCGCCGAGATGACCGGAACAGCAGCGGGAGTTCTGCCGAAGACCGTGGTAAAGATAGTCGGCGTCACCGTGAGCGGAGGTAAGCTGACTGATGTCATGATACAGAACACAGGCAACTCCCCGATACCCGTGGGCAACACATCCATGTGGATCGTCAACGTGAAGAGAGGCGATGGCAGCAGGGAATCGGTGATGCCGACGTCGGTGATACTTCACGGATCCACCAGCGAGTTCGCCCCGAACTCGATACTGGAGATAAAAATTCCGGCGGTGGAGCTGAACCTGAACACAGGTCCCGCCAACATAATGGTCAGTGGACCGAGCGGCGTCACCGCAACGTACACGGTGAGCCCATGAGAGCTAGAAAGTTCGTTTCAGTGCTTCCAACGCTGAACCTCCTGGTTCTCTCGATAATGCTCATGATCAGGATAATCGGGGCGATGATGAACATGGAGGCCATAGCCCCCAACATCCTCTTTCTGGAGGGGTATCTGGCCGTGATCTGGACCGTCTTCACGATCATGATATACGGGAGGGTCTAGCGTGGATGCCGCCCTCTCGGAGCTCGCGCTGATGCTCGTGGGTCTGCTCTCCATAGCCGTGGTGGTCCCCTCATGGTACTTCCATCTTGAGGAGAGGAAGGCCCAATCAGATCTAGCCACCTTGACGAGCTCAGTGGTCAAGATCGCCGATCTGATAACTACAACATACGAGGAGGGGATCGGAAGCGAGCAGATGGCGATGCTGAGCCTTCCGAGGGTTGAGGACGTTACCAGAAACGGCACCTCACTGGTATTCATCACTGACCTGGGATACAGGGATCTGGGCGTGCTGTACAACTCCTCGATAGCCAAGGTGGTCTCCGTGAACATCAGCGGAAGAACCGCTCTGACCCTGCTCACGGACGTGAACCTATCTGTCAGAGGACTGATCACGGATAGAACATATCTGGTCGTGAGGAGGAATCCTTATGGAGTGGAGCTCGTGTTTAACGGTTAAAATCCCCCTCTTCATCGTGGAGATCATAGCCTCAGCTGTGGTGTGCTTCAGAAGAACTAAAAACTCTGTCCTCCTCTTTTATTTCATCTCAGCGATCCTTCAGCCGATCCTAACCCATCGAAGCGTGATCGTTTTGGCGGACGACGTGGCCATGCTGTCCATGCCCGTCGTCGTAGGGATCAGCAGGAGGAAGTCTGAGCTGATGGCCGTGCTCATCGCCATGGTGGCAGCGCCTCTAATTCCGGCGCTCCTATATCCAGGACTTCTGCGTCAGATAGACCTGCTGTATCCGCAATCGCCCATGGCATCCCTGCTTCTCCTACCGATTCTCTTCATAGGTAGAAGAAGATCGAGGATAAGCATTGAAGAGAGGAAGAAAATGGCGATAGAAGATCTGAGGGTGATGTTTTGAGCCTGCTCTCGAGGGGATCCCGCATAAGCTTGAAATATCTGCCTCCCAAGGACTCGAGGAGGATCGATAGGTGGATAAGCAGGAGGATCTCCGGAGGAACTTACGAGGTCTTTGAGCCGGAGAGACCTCCGGAGGATCTATTAAAGGAAGTTTTGAGAAGGGCTGTGAGGTATTTAGAGAAGATGTCGCTGGAGAAGGCCGTTAATAGGGCCATATCGGAAATTTCCTACAAATTCGCAGACGAGCAGACTGCAGAGATCTTCTCCTATTATGTCAGCAGGGATCTCCTCGGGCTCAGGGAGCTACATCCGCTGATCATGGACCCGGACGTCGAGGACATATCCTACGGAATATCAGGAGGATGTCGGCTTTACGTCAACATAGGGGGCAAATGGTATCCTACAAACTTAACGCTGAGCAGGGAGTTCTCCGAGGAACTTGCCTTTAAACTGACTGAGAGAATGGGGAAGCAGCTGAACATGTCCAATCCAAGGGCCGAGGGAGTAATCAGGGTAGAAGGAGTGCCGATAAGGGTGCACGTACTGTTGAACCCCGACGGGGTGGGAGGGGCGTCCATCTCAGTGAGGAAGTTCGTGAGATCGCCTTCGTTGAAGGATCTAGTATCTGGAGGATCCGTTCAGGCTGAAGTAGCCGCCTATCTAGAGCTGATGGTCAGGCACGGGATGTCCGGGTTGATCGTCGGAGAGACGGGGGCCGGAAAGACGACCCTTCTTTCCTCTCTTCTCAACAGGATACCCTCGAACAGAAAGGTTGTCCTGATAGAGGACTCGGCGGAGGTCTCGCTGATGGGTGTGAGGAACTTCACAAGGATCGTCGTGAGACAGAGCGAGGATCCCGGATCAGAGCCCACGCTGGAGGACCTGCTGAGGGACGTGCTCAGGATGAGGCCTGACTACATAATCCTCGGGGAGGCTCGTGGCAGGGAGACAAGGATGCTCTTTCAGTACATAAGACTTGGGGGAACAGCGTTGACGACGTTTCACGCCATCTCCTGTGATGATGCGGTGAAAAGGCTTACCTCATTTCCTTTGGACGTGAATCCGACTTTGATAACTGATTTATTGGCGATAGTTCTGATGAAGAGAATTAACGGAGCGAGAAAAGTTGTCGAGGTGGCTGAGCCGAGAGAAAGAGGTTTGGTGAGGGTCTTCTCCCTGAAGGATGGTTTTTCCTTGGACCGATCGAGGATCTTCTCCAAAATAGCTGAGAGAGAATACGTCGGTGAGAGCAGCGTTGAGGGGGAGTACTATGAGATTCTCAAAGGTTTTCAGGACGGATAAGCTGGACTGGCTGGCAGCAGGAGTGATCTGGGCCTCCATATCGGCAGGCCTCTCCGTCGGGAGGTCCTTAGAGCTGGCAGGCAAGTCCAGCGGGATGGCTTTTCTGGAGAACCTGGGGAGATCCATGAAATATCTGGGCTTATCGTCCCTACAGGGGATCTCCGAAGAGTTCAGAGGACCTATGTCACTAATTATTCGCTTGATGAGCGGTTTAAAGTCCACAGGAGAGGACGTTCTATCAGTTAGGTTCAGGGAGCTGTTGGAGGATCTGATCAGGAAGAAGAGAGATTCCCTATCCAAGATAGCATCCCTAGCGACCTTGACAAGCATAACAGCGATGATACTCCCCATGACCGTGGTGTACGCCCTCATGGTATCTGGAAGCTTGAGCGGCGAGGTCGACATCTCCACAAGCGCTGTCTTCTCGCTCATCGGCATGGCGGTCTGCCTGGTGTCAATCCCGCTCGCGTCATCGGATCCTCCCTTCCACATCGGAAGGAAACCGGTCCTAACCTCTACCTTACTGATTTCGGTGGCGGTCCCGCTTTACCTGGCGATCTCCCATGTTCTGAGCAGTTATTCATCGCTGAGCATATCTCTCTGCATGTCCTCGACGCTGGCATATCTTCCCATCTTCTTTGACGAGAGAAGAAAGGTTCGCAGGATGATGGCCGGGCTGGATGATCTGGAGGCTACAAGTTCCGAGTTCTTCATCTCCGGAAGACCTTTTCCCGCAGAGAGGGCTCTTAGGCTAGGGGAGCTTCTCAGGGAAACCAGGGGCTCAGCTGTTCTGGAGCTGCTGAGGTACCTGACCAGGTTCGGGTCGGATCCAAGGGAAGCTCATAGATCGATTCTAAACCTCTCAAGCTGGATCAGATCATCGACCAAGGAGGAGCTCCATGAGAGAAGGATCAGATCTCTGGCAGGCCTCGTCCTGGTGGTCATGATGGCCCTCGTGGTCAGGATACTCCGCGCCACTCTGATCTCGATACCGAGGCTCGCCTCCTACTGCTCCTCCTTAGTTTCACTGGAAATTCTCATGTTCACGAACGTGTTGGCCTATTCTCTCTTCCTGGGGAGCTTGAGGACGGGCAACCCGATGAGCGGCCTGAGAGAGGTGGCTTTCACGGCGATGGCCTTCCCCGTTCTCTCAGGGGGGATCCCCACGTGAATAGGATCATATCCTCGGTGGTCCTTCTCCTCCTCTCACTAACCTTCTCGTACATAATAGTTCAGGGATCTCCCTATGAGATCCCTCTCCTGGATTCAGAGGCCTCAGTGGTCGCCAACGAAGTGTCCTCAGCCATAAACACCCTGGCCTTCGACAGCAGAGCGGGGGCTGTGAGTGGGGAGTTTGTCCTGAGGTTTACATCAGCGGGAAATATCAGGGTGAACGTCAGCTCCTCGAGAATTTCAGTCGTGGTGTCTGTAGGTCCTTTCTACGGATTCTCCACCTCCTCGATAAGGTCGGACGTCGTGGTGAGGCCCTGCAGCGTTGAGGGGAACGTGATAAGGATCAGGCTCTCCAAAGGGGAGATCATCCTGAGCTCCCTCTGATCAATCCCAGAACCTTTCTTCCAGCGGGATGCTTGTACACCATCAAGAGCACGACAACCAGACAGGCTATCACAAGCAGAGGGATCAGGCTTTCCTCCTTCTCCTCGTCATCTCTAAATGAACTCCTCCAGCATAAGTTCCTTCAGCTTTATGAATTTCAAAAAAGTTTTTCATCTCTTTTAAAACATTATCAACTGCTCTAGTTTTAAAATTATTACTTGTTTTAACTGTATTACCGTGCATTGGGTCGCAACTCCATAATATATTTCGACCCTCTTTTTTTACAATTTGTAATAATTTTGGTAAATAATCTCCAACTTTATCTGCACCCATTCTTACAATAATATTTAATCTTCCAGCATCATTATTTGGATTTAAAATATCTATCATTTTTATTAATTCATCAGGATTAGTTGTTGGACCTGCTTTTACTCCAATAGGATTATTTATTCCTCTTAAAAATTCAATATGTGCTTCATCTAAACCTCTAGTTCTATCACCTATCCATAACATATGTGCTGAACAATCATACCAATTATTTGTAATACTATCTTGTCTTGTAAAAGCTTCTTCATAATTTAAAAGTAAAGCTTCGTGAGATGTATATAAAATTGTTTCTCTCATAGATGGAGTATTTTCAGATGTAAATCCTAAAGCTTGCATAAATCCTAATGATTCAGTAATTTTATCAGCTAAACTTTGATATTTTTCTCTTAAAGGACTTTTTTCAACAAAACCTTTATTCCATTCATTTACTTGATGTAAATCTGCATATCCACCTCTTGCAAAAGCTCTTAATAAATTTTGTGTTGCAACTGATTGATGATATGCTTTTATTAAATTTTCAGGATTTGGTTCTCTTGCTTCTTTAGTAAATTCTATACTATTAATAATATCTCCTCTATAACTAGGTAAAGTTATATTATTAATAGTTTCTGTATCTGATGAACGAGGTTTGGCAAATTGTCCTGCCATTCTACCAACTTTAACAATAGGACAACCACCAGCAAAAGTTAATACAACAGCCATTTGTAACATTACTTTAAAAGTATCTCGAATATTATTTGCACTAAATTCAGCAAATGTTTCAGCACAATCTCCACCTTGTAATAAAAAAGCATTACCATTTGTAACATCTGCTAATTTTTTTCTTAAATTTCTAACTTCACCTGCAAATACTAATGGAGGATATTTATGTAATTCATTTTCAATTACTTTTAATTTTTCTACATCTTTATATGTAGGTTGTTGTTTTATAGGTTTATTCCTCCAACTAGAAGGATTCCAATTATTCATTTTATAACCTTTTTT
>CAZGKA010000035.1:0-2083 GCA_964525965.1 uncultured Nitrososphaerota archaeon | reverse complement strand
AGGGCCACAAGCACGGTCAGGATTCCAACAGTTGCGAACCTCTTCAAACCGATCCCTCGCGTAGGTTTACTTGAAGAACCTGCTGTGGAATAAATAATAAATATTATTCCTGTGAAGCTTTTTGGAAATCCTAAATTAGATTATTTTTAGTACTATAGCTCAATTATATAGTAGTTAAAGAAAGAAGTAAAGAGAAAGAGTATAAAAATCAGTCCGTGAGCTGGGTGACCTTCTCGAGCTCTGGTATGACATAATCCAGTCCAAGATCTTTCAGAGTTCTCTTCGTTGGAATGCCCCTGCCATCCCATCCCCTTATCTCATAGTACCATGAGAGCATTTTGTCGTATATCTCCTTGCTCAGGGTCCTGCCGGCGTACGGTCCTTTCGTGAGGGGATCCGTGAACCACTTCTCGGGCGGGTAGTCCATTCTCCTGTCCCACTTTCCATTGAACTCCCTGACCCAGAAGGCCCTTATCAGGGCATAGGTCCTGTCGGTGACCTGGTAGAAGTCCTTCCAAGTGAAGCTCAGACCTGTGGCTGCCTCCATGAACTTAGGGTACCAGTCCAAGCTGAAGCCCAGCTCTATCCATGGCAGCCTGCAAGCCACAGCACACTCGAAGAAGCTCCTTCTCCTCTGCATCTCTATCAGCTTCTCGACCTTCTCCTTGTTCACTATATCCCTCCCCTCAGCTATCTCTATTGAAATGAACCATGCGTCCTTGTGATGGGCTCCTATCGGGGAGGTTCCGTAGGCCAGAGCCATTCCGTGGAGGGTGTGACACTCGTAGGCCGATACCTCGAGTCCCTTCACCTGTATAGCGAACTTCTCAGCCCCGTTGCCTATCATCCTAGCTAAGGCCAGGGTTCCCTCAGCCATCTTGTCTCCGAAGCCCTCCCTCTTTCCTATCATCTCGGCCATTTTCAGGTAGGTCTCTCCATCTCCCCACTCAGGTTCGAGCCCTATCTCCTCCCTGCTCAGGAGTCCTTTCTTGTAGGCTTCAGTAACAAAAGCCAGTGTGCCTCCCAGGCTTATCGTGTCTATGCCCATCTTGTCCGCCACCAGGTTGAGAGACAGGACGTAGTTCATGTTTCCTATCCCGAGGTTGGGGCCGAGCATTCCTATGTTCTCGTAGTCTATCTCGACCCTCTCGCCCTTCATCGGACCTTCCTTTATCTCGTTTATGTTGCCGCACTGCATGTTGCAGTTCGGGCATCCCTTCTGGGCCACCTTGTAGTACTTCTCCATAGCCTCACCGTCAAGCTTATCGGCCTCCTCGAACACCCCTTCACTGAAGTTCCTCGTCGGAAGAGTGCTGTTCTCCTGACACCACCTGAAAGCAGCCATCGTCCCCTGCCTCATCCAGAAGTCATAATTTTTAGCGCTACGGACCTCGCTGTAAGCTTCCCTGCCCATCTCGATGAGCTTGTCCTTGTTAGCCGCTGGTATCTCCTTGGTGCCCTTGACCACCACGGCCTTGAGGTTCTTGGATCCCATTACAGCCCCCATTCCGGGCCTTCCTCCCGCTCTTCCTTTCTCAGACATCACCACGGCATAATTGACAAGCTTCTCGCCCGCTGGACCTATCTCCAGTATTCCTGCGGTCTTCCCATACTCCTCCTCGAGGATTTCCTGAGTTTCCCAAGTATCCTTTCCCCATAAATCTTCCGTGGCCTTTATCCTAACATCATCATCCTCTATCACCAGGATGCTCGGTTTCTTAGCTCTTCCCTCGACAACTACCGCATCATAGCCGGCTTTCTTGAGTTGTACTGCTGCTCTCGTCCCTATGTTCCCATCTCCGTACCCTCCGGTCAGCGGGGACTTAGCAGCTACGACAACCTTCCCGCTGCTGGGTAACGGAAGGCCGGTCAGGGGTCCAACAGCAAATATCAACTTGTTGTCCGGGGAGAGCGGATCTGTGCCCTTAGGAAGCTCATCCCAGAGGATCTTTATGGCAAACCCTCTTCCTCCCAAGAAGTCAACAGCTACCTTGCCATCAAGTTGTTGAATTTGAACCTTTTCATCCGTTAGGTTCACTCTCAGTATCCTTCCAGTCCATCCTCCCCTTATCAAATAGATCAC
>CAZGKA010000034.1:0-41987 GCA_964525965.1 uncultured Nitrososphaerota archaeon | reverse complement strand
CGGCCGATGGAGGCTACATACTGGCCGGAATCTCTCACTCTTTCGGAGCCGGTGGAAGTGATGTGTTCGTTGTGAAGCTGAACAGCACGGGGGGCGTGGAGTGGGCTGAGACGATAGGCGGCCAGGGGGACGATGGAGCATTTGGCATCCAGCAGGCGGCCGATGGAGGCTACATACTGGCCGGAAGCACTTTCTCCGTGGAGTCATCCGGTGATGTGCTGGTTGTGAAGCTGAACAGCACGGGGGGCGTGGAGTGGGCTGAGGCCCTCGGGGAGAAGGGGTGGTGCTTCACTGTCTTCTGCATCCAGCAGACGGCTGACAAAGGCTATGTGCTGGTAGGATACACAAACATGACGAAATTTGGGGACTATGATGTGCTGGTTGTGAAGCTGAACAGCACGGGGGGCGTGGAGTGGGCTGAGGCTGTGGGAGGAAGCGGATGTGAAGAGGGCTTGAAAGTAGAGCCTTCTCCAGAGGGAGATTACTTCGTGATCGGATACGTAGCTGACGTCTTTGGAGCGGGGTACGATGATGTGCTGGTTGTGAAGCTGAACAGCACGGGGGGCGTGGAGTGGGTCGAGACGATAGGCGGCCAGGGAGATGATGAGGCCTTCGATGCTCACCAAACACGCGACGGAGGATACGTCATGGCTGGACGCACCACATCCTTCAACTCAGGAGTCTGGAGAGGAGACGTCCTGATCGTGAAGACTGCTCCGAATCTCGGTCTAAAAAACTGCCCGTTTATCAAGAGAATACCGCTAAGCAGCGGCAAGAACCTTCCTCCGAAGCTCAGAACGTTGACCCAGTTATACGCTAAGAGAATAACTCTTCGCGTAAGATACATCAGGCTGAAGGCAGAGCTTCCGAGATTTGTCGTGAAGCATGTCATGCCCTCTGTGGCCAAAATAAACCTGACCAGTGAGCGCGTATATATGGAGAGGAGGTAGGATAGAGGGAAGAGAGAATAAAGGTTATTGAAAGATCTCTTTTTACCGAAAACCTTGTAGAAAATGAAGCTTGGAAGCGACGGAAGGGAACTTGGGGCTGTCTCTCTGATCCAGAGAGATTGCGCTCTGCTAAGCACGGCCGGTAAGTTTTATCAGTGGGGTAATACAAGTAATGTTCAAGGAAAAATAGAGTGAATGGAATGAACCCCTCCGGATTAGCGGAGCTACCGCTTCACTCGGGCAGGGCTCCGAAATGGCTCTTCTCCAGAATGAAGTCTCTCGGTAAGGAGATCATACGGATTATAGTCAGAGAGTATGGAAGGAGGGAACTCCTGCTTCGATTGGGGGACCCCTGCTGGTTCCAATCCTTAGGATGTCTTCTGGGATACGACTGGCACTCTTCAGGGGTCACTACAGTTCTCACAGCCGTGATACGAGAGGCCCTGGAGGAGCTGGATGTTGGAGTGGCTCTGGCAGGAGGAAAGGGGAGGAGGAGCCTGAACGTCCCCGAGGAACTTCCAAGAAAGGCTGAGAGTCTCGGTTTAAGCTTTGATAAGACGGAGGAGCTCCTCAAGATCAGCTTCATGGCGGCCAAAGTTGACAATGCGGTCCTCCAGGACGGGTACTCCATCTACCATCACACCATAGTCTTCTCCGAGGATGGGTACTGGGTCGTCGTGCAGCAGGGCATGAATCCCGATAACAGGCTGGCCAGGAGGTATCACTGGACCTGGCTGCTCACGGACAACCCGGTGGTCGAGCCGCACAGCGGCATAGTGTGTAACAGGCGGGAGAAGGAGGTCCTGAATCTGACCTCCAGGCTCTCGGAGGAGAACAGGAGGGCCTCCCTCGACCTCATAAAGGAGGGACCTAAGAGGCTTCGAAGGATCTTCAGAGAGGTTTATTACAATCCGGAGGGGCTCAGTCCTTTTCTGGGCGAGAGTCCAAAGGTCTTGGTGATGCCCAGGAGGATAGACTGGAAAGCTGTCGAGAGAGCATATGAGCTCGATCCTGAGAGCTACGAGGAGCTGGTGTCCATCAGGGGGATAGGTCCTTCCCTTCTGAGGGCCCTCTCCCTGACCGCAGAGGTGATTCATGGAGCGGAGGCGAGCCGCAGGGATCCGGTCAGGTTCTCGTTCGCCTTCGGCGGTAAGGACGGCGTTCCATATCCCGTGAACGTGAGGAGGATGGATGAGGTCATCGAGATCCTCAGGTCAGATGAGCTGACCTCCAAGTTATTAAGGAAGGCAACCCTGAAGAACTACTGAGCCGAGGAACCCACATCAGGAGGTGCTCGTCTCTATGGAGATCAGGCTCAGCAGAGCGGAGTACGATCTTATAAATAAGATAAGATCCCACGGCGCCCCGGTGAGGATCGAGGAACTGGGAGTTCCGAAGAGCACTGCCGCCGCGCTTGTAGGACTTCTTAAGAGCAAGGGCCTAGTTGAAGTTGAGGAGATCGTTCAGGAGAGATACGTTCTCACTGAAAGAGGGAGGAGATATCTGGAGGAAGGCTTTCCCGAGGAGATCCTCTTCAGGATCTCAGAGAACGGGAAGGTCTACCTCTCTAGAGCCGGTGAGACCTCTCCCTTCAAGGAGGAACCGAAGCTCCTGAAGGCAGCCGTAGGAGAGTTGCGAAGAAGAGGCGTGATAGAGTTTGGAAGGGATGAGAGAGGTTCCTTCATCTCCTTCAAGTCCCCTCCTGAGGTTCCCGAGAGGGAACTACTTCAAAGGCTTCAGGCCGGGGAGAAACTCAGTGAGGAGGACATATCGCTTCTCATCAAGAGAGGGCTCGTTGAGCGCGAGGTGGAGAAGACCTTTCTCGTCAGACCTCTCCCAGTCGAAGCTGAACTGGTGGTCGAGGTAGCTAAACTGAACAGAAAGCTCCTAGAGAGCGGAGAGTGGAGGAACGTTCGGTTGAAGAGATATGACGTCAGCGCTTCTCCTCCGGAGGTATATGCTGGGAAACCTCACCCCTACGCTCTGCTGTTGGACGAGGTGCGGGAGATCCTGATCGGAATGGGGTTTAGGGAGGTCAAGAGCCCCATAGTAGAGGCCGAGTTCTGGAACTTCGACGTCCTGTTCCAGGCTCAGGACCACCCCGCTAGGGAGGTGCACGACTCCTACATGATCGCCTGGCCGGACAGGCCTGCTGACCTCGAACAGTACAGAGATCTGGTCGAGAAGGTCAAGTCTGCTCATGAAAACGGGTTTACGACTGGATCCTCAGGTTGGGGGTATTCCTGGAGCTTCGACATAGCTAGGAGGTTGATACTGAGGAGCCAGATGACCGCCGCCTCTGCAAGATCTCTGGCCGAGGGCTTGGAGATTCCATCGAAGATCTTCGCTATAGATAAGGTCTTCAGACCCGAGAGCCTCGACAGGACCCATGCAGCCGAGTTCTATCAGTGCGAAGGAGTCGTGCTGGCGGAGGATCTGAACGTGCGGCACCTGATGGGGTTCCTCAAAGAGTTCGTGCTCCAGCTTGGTTTTAAGGAGGTGAAGTTCAAGCCCGCGTACTTCCCGTTCACGGAGCCCAGCGTTGAAGCTTACGTCAAGCATGAGGAGCTGGGGTGGTTGGAGATAGCTGGCTCGGGCCTCTTCAGACCTGAGATGATGATCCCCTTGGGATACGACTATCCCAGAGTGCAGGCGTTGGCCTGGGGAATAGGTATAGGGAGGCTCGCCATGCTCAGGCTCGGGCTTGATGATATAAGGGAGCTTCACTCCCAGAACCTGGATTATCTGAGGAAACATCCACTGGTCTTCTGATGGGTGGTGATCATGCCGATCATCGAGGTGGACAGGCTGGACCTCTCCTCTCTGGTCGGTGAGTGGCTGGATGACGAGGCCTTGAAAAGGGTGTTGGACAAGACCAAGATGAACCTAGAGGAGGTCACGCCCGATAAAGTCGTTATTGAGGTCACCAGCGATAGAATGGACCTCCTTACTGTCGAAGGGATTGCCAGAGCGATAAAGGGGGTGCTGGGCAGGGAGAAGGGGATTCCCAACTACGAGATGGTGGAGACGGACATAACCCTCTCGGTGGACACCGGCGCAAAAACAAACAGGCCGATCGCCGTCGGGGCTGTCGTGTTCAACGTGAACCTGACAGATGAAGTGATAAGGTCCATGATACAGGCCCAAGAGAAGCTCCATGACACGATAGGGAGGAACAGAAGGAGAGTTGCCATAGGCATACATGATCTGGACAAGGTCGTGCCCCCGATAAAGTATGCTGCCAAGCCCATGGATGAGGTGTTCTTCGTGCCCTTGGGCCACGACGAGGAGATGAGCGCCAGAGAGGTTCTCGAAAGAACCGAGAAGGGAAGAGAGTACGCTCACATCATAGAGAACGAGCAGGGACTTGTCCCCCTCATACTGGACTCCAGAGACAGGGTCATGTCCCTGCCCCCCGTGATAAACTCCGAGATGACGAGAGTTACAGAGGAAACGAGAAATCTGTTCTTCGACGTAACGGGAACCGATGAGAAATCTATAAGGACAGCTCTCAACGTCTTGGTGTACTCACTCGGTGAGAGAGGATGTAAGATAGGCAGAATTCAAGTAGTAGACGGTGAGAGGAGGTTCCGCCAGCCCGAAAAGGATCCGAAAAGAATGAGCGTCCCGCTCGATTTCGTGAGAAAGATGTCCGGGCTGAGCCTGAGCCCTCACGAGATCGTTGATCTGTTGAGGAGAGCACGTCTCGACGCTGAGGTCTCTGGAGAGAGGGTGAACGTCTTAATCCCTCCGTTCAGATCGGACTTCCTTCATTCGGTGGACATCGTCGAGGAGATCCTGGTTGTGAGGGGGCTCAACGAGATGGAACCCGTCCTGCCCGAGAGGGTGAGCACCATAGGGAGGAGGCATCCCATAGAGACTCTCTCCCTCAAGGCACGAATCCTGATGGTTGGTCTCGGATATCAGCAGGTGCTTAACTACGTGCTCACGGACGAAGAGGTCCTGATAAGGAGAATGCAGAGGAATGAGAAGCCTGTGAGATTGCTCAACCCTGTAAGCTCAAGCTTCGCTGTAGTGAGGGACATGCTTCTACCCGGACTTCTGAACTTCCTGTCGAGGAACGTGCACTCCAGGTATCCTCAGAAGGTGTTCGAGGTCGGGGATGTGGTGGTGCCGGAGTTGAGCAGACCCACGAGGACAAGGACGGAGAGGCGCTTGGCCGCCGTCTATTCCGACGACTCCGTGGGTTTTGAGGATGTACAGTCCCACCTATACTGCCTGCTGGAATCCCTGAGGGTGAGCTTTAAGCTTGAGGAGAGGACCTTCCCCTTCCTCATAGAGGGCAGATCAGCCTCCATAGTGTCGGAAGATAAGTCCATTGGATTTATTGGAGAGGTTAGACCGGAGATCCTGGAGGACTTCGGTCTTAACACTCCAGTAGCGGCATTCGAGGTGGTGCTGGGCGAGGTCACGTGAGGTCCGATGAGGTTAATAGGATCAGGCTTCCTCCACTTGCCGGAGAGGCCATGTTCGAGATCACGGATGTTGAGGCCATGGAGATCCTGGATTCGAGGGGTAATCCGACCCTCAAGACAGTGGTGAGAACTGAGGGTGGATGTGGATTCTTCTGTGTTCCTTCGGGAGCTAGCAAGGGGAAAACAGAGGCCTTAGAGCTTAGGGATGGGGGTAAGAGGTTCCTAGGTAAGGGAGTTCTGCAGGCGGTACACAACGTCAACGCGAAGCTCAAGAAGCTCGTCTTAGGAAAGGACTCTAGGAGACAGGCTGAGATAGACTACCTGATGATAAGAGCTGATGGCACCCCAAACAAGTCGAGGTATGGCGCAAACGCCATACTTTCTGTTTCAGGAGCTGTCGCCCGAGCTGCGGCAGACACATCTGGCCTCGAACTCTACGAATATCTGGGAGGGGCCGGAAGGGTCGTGCTGCCGGTTCCGTTTATGAACATAATAAATGGAGGCCTTCACGCCGGAAATGAGCTGAACATCCAGGAGTTCATGATCGTGCCCGTGAGGTTCGACACCTTCAGGGATGCCCTGACAGCCGCCGTTGAGGTTTATCAGACCCTCAAGTCCCTGCTGAAGGAGAACTTCGGTAAGAACGCTGTAAACCTCGGAGATGAGGGAGGTTTCTCTCCACCGATGAAGGAGACCAGAGAAGCCCTGTCTTTCCTCGAGAAGGCGATAGAAAAAACAGGATACTCTGACTCCGTGTTCATGGCCCTCGATTCCGCAGCCAGCAACTTCTACGATGAAAGCGAAAAGATCTACAGGCTGGACGGAAAAAGTCTCAGTCCAGGGGAGCTTCTCGACTTTTACGTTGAGTTAGTGGATGAGTTTCCGATAATAAGCTTAGAGGATCCATTTTACGAGGATGACTTTGAATCTTTCGCTGAGATAACTAGGAAGATAGGAAGGAATGTTCAGATAGTCGGCGACGACATATTCACAACGAACATGGAGAGGTTCAGGAAGGGGCTTAGGGTCGGGGCTGCCAACGCTCTCCTGGTGAAACCGAACCAGATAGGCACCATAACGGAGACGATCGAAGTTTCGAGGTTCGCTCAGAGCAATGGATGCCGGATCATGATAAGTCACAGGTCTGGAGAAACTACGGATCCATTCATAGCAGATCTGTCCGTCGGTTTGAGATCTGGAGAGATAAAGGCTGGGGCTCCCGCCAGAGGAGAGAGAGTGGCCAAGTACAACAGGCTCCTTGAGATAGAGCTCACTCGCCCCGACTCTGAGTACTTCGGAGAGAGAGTCCTTCGACGAGGAACCTCGTGAAGGGTTCCCTCCTCACTAGTTCGTTTTTTAGAAAGATTCTGATCTCTCTTGGCATCCTTCTAGATTCTTTTTGGGTGAAGATAAGCCTTTTTGTTGATGATAATAGCTTGGGGAAGCTCTGACTATGTATATAGTTGGAGATCAGGACAGTAGCATCCCTCTCTCGCCTAGTCCTGATCACGTACCATCGATCTCCGTGTATGTATGGCCCGGAGAAGACCTCGGGGCTGGAAGAGTACTTCTCCAGAAACTTTTCCTCTCCAGGACCGTTCACCTTCGGGCCCTCTCTGAGAACCGCTTTGGAGAGAACGGAGCTCTCAAGCTCAACGGCCACAGCTATTATGCTCTTCTCATCCGTCCATCCGGAGCACCATATGACCTTAAAGTCGTTTTCCTTCAGAAGTGTGTTTATCCTTCTGGAGAGAGCTTTAGCCTGGGTCCACATGACCTCTGGGGGGAGATCCACCTCTGAGATCACCACCACGATCAGGTCAGTCCCTCTCGAGTCCATCATGCTCTTGAGCTCCATGGGAGACAGGGGTTCCTCATCCTTCTCCCTGCCGGGTATGGCAAACAGATCCTCTGTGGGGCGGAGAAGCAATGCCCTACAGGCCGCTGTGAACCTGTAGAACTGGGTTCTGGAGAGGGGGGCAGCTACGTTTCTGTTCGGGTCCACGGGGTCTATCACTATGAGGGGATCCCCCTTGAACCTCTCCTCGGCAATCGATCTCGGGACACTCTTCTCTATATCTATGTAGACGGGCTCCCTCCAGTCGGAGGCTGAGCGGATCAGACCTTCAAAGCTACCGTGGAATAGTATGAGGAGCTCTGTGAGATAACCGCTGAATCCCTCAACCTTGGATTCCGCTCCGTAAACTCCTATAGCTTTTGTGAAGGACTTTAGAAGCCTCACCTCATCCTTTAAGTGAGGATTAAGCTTTTCCATTAGATACCTGTGGTGAAGGGGCGTCCTGTCCACTTTGCTCTTCAGAGGTTCGCCGGGATTTATCCTGTAGGCGGGGACGAGCTCCACCTCTATACCCTCCACCGAGGAGGTCGTGTAGGGATGCTCAGCGTACTTCTGCGTGAACGACCCAAACGCCTCGCGGGCGATGCTCATCACCGTGGCTCCCAAGAGGTTCTCCGGAAAGTCCTTAGGGAAGAGGAGAAAGATGTCTATGTCAGCTGAACCGGCCAGCCAGGTATCTCTGGGAACTGATCCCAGTGGGACTACTTCCGCCTCTATGCCCCTAGAGGACACCACCTCCTTGACCCTCTCGACCGAATAGTTCAAAACCCGGAGGACCTTCCTCCTCTCCTCGGGAGAGGGCTTTATCAGCGGAAGAACGCGGCTTATGACTTCCCTGAGATCAGAGAGAGGCATGCCTGCTCGCCATGTCCTCCTCGCTCTTGCCCAATCTGTGAGCTAGCTCGGCTATCAGAGCATCAAAGAATATCATTGAGCTCAGCTCAAAGAGCGTCCCTAAGGGAGTTAAGGGCTCGTGCTCACCGGAGATCTGCCTTGCCTCGTAGTCCCTAGCAGCCGAGTCGAGAATCCTGCCAGGTATTATGACTTTTAAGTCGGCTATGGATCCTAATCTCGATTCAGGATAACTCGTTATCGCCACGACATATGCTCCCAGCTTTTTAGCTTCCTGTGCGACCGTCGTCGTGTACCTAGTCTCTCCGGATCCGCTTATGGCGATAAGAAGATCGCCTGCCTTTATTGGAGGGGTTATCGTCTCCCCCACGACGTACACGTTGAGACCTATGTGCATGAGCCTCATCGCAAAAGCTCTGCCGACAAGTCCAGACCTCCCGGCACCCACCACGAATATCTTTCTATCTCCCGTGGTCCTGAGTATCGCCTTTATCATCCTGTCCACGACTGCTTCGTCAACCGAACGAAGGTTCTCGTTTATCTCCTCTATAAGCTTGAGGACCTTATCCTTTACCGACGCGGGGACCACCCAGTAACCTAACCCGCTCAGCTAAAAATTATGCTCCTAGAGATGGCGAGCTGGGGGGCCGGAAACCTTGAAAGTTTGAAAAATTCCTCGGAATCTACTTTACCGTCACGCTTTTTGCCAGGTTTCGCGGCTTATCTGGATCTCTGTTCAGTGAAACTGCTGTGTGGTACGCCAACAACTGAAGCGGGACTATCTGAAGCACCGGGGACAACTCCTCGGGAAGACCTCTCGGGCCGACCTCCAGTTTGGTCGTGTACGGGAGCTCTGAGTCCTTGGTACAGACCAAGATTATGTTTGCCCCCCTAGACTTCAGCTCCATGACGTTGCTCAGCATTAGATCTTGAAGATCCCTCCTGACGGGGGACACAACGACGGCATAGGTTCCCTTGGATATGAGGGCCAGAGGGCCATGCTTATACTCACCAGCCGGAAATCCTTCAGCGTGTATGTAGCTTATCTCCTTGAGTTTCAGTGCCCCCTCGAGGGCTGTCGGATAGTTTATCCCTCTGCCCATGAAGTAGATGCTGTTCTCGTTTCTCACACTCGATGAGAGCTTTTTCGTCTCATCGTTGCTGCTGGCCACGGCTGAGGAGAGGAGATCCGGTATCTTCTTGACCCATGCCTTTATCTCGGAGGTTCTTTCATTTAGTGACAATCTCTCCGAGAGGTTGAGGAATGAGAGAAGCAGGGACAGGACCTCAGCTATGTAAGTCTTGGTCGCGGCTACGCCTATCTCCGGGCCGGCGGATATGAAGAACACTTCGTCCGATTCCCTGGATAAAGTGCTGCCAGGAACGTTCACGTAGGATAACACCCTCACACCCTTCTCTCTGACCTTTCTGATGGGAGTTAGAACGTCTGCCGTCTCCCCCGACTGGCTCACGGCTATTATCAGATCGTCACTGTTGAGGGAGTTGTAGTTCCACTCGAGGAACTCGGAAGCAATGGAGACCTCCGAAGGATAGCCAAGTAGCTCATTTAACAGGTATTTTCCTATCAGAGAGGCATGGTAGGAGGTCCCAGCTGCTATAAACACGATTCTTCCACCGGACCTGATGGTCCTCTCCAGAACATCGGTCACGCGCTCCATGTAACTCTCATAGGACGCTAGCAGTCTTCTGGCCACGTCCCCCTGTTCAAATATTTCCTTGAGCATGAAGTGAGGGAATTCCCCCTTGTCAGCCATGGATAGACTCCAGCTCACCTCAGAGATTTCTCTCCTGACTGGAATTAGCTTTCCATCCAGTTTCCATATCCGAACCTCATCGGGGGTCAGGGTCGCGATCTCACCATCGTGCAGATATATGAACCGATTGGTGAAGCCGAGGAGGGCGGTTATGTCGGATGCACAGTAGTTCTCGGATTTTCCAATGCCCACAACTAGAGGTATGTGTTTTCTGGCCAGAAATATCCTGTTTTCCCCCTTTATCATGCAAGCAACAGCGTACTCTCCCCTCAGCCTTTTGATAGCGTTCACAAAAGCGTCTAAAGGCTTCATACCACTATCAAGAAAGAGCTCGACGAGGTGAGGAATCACCTCAGTGTCGGTCTCGGTCCTGAAGATGTGTTCCTTGAGCTCCTCCTTTATCTGTCTGAAGTTATCTATTGTTCCGTTATGGACGACCACCACACGCCCAGAGCAGTCCGTTATCGGGTGAGCATTCTCATCGCTGACCCTTCCGTGCGTAGCCCATCTCGTATGTCCTATGCCTATTTTACCGACAACGCTCATTATTTCCGGATACCTGGAGATGAGCCTCTCTATTGTGCCCACAGACTTTCGTAGAAGGAGATCCCCGTCCCTGAAGACCGCCACGCCTACGGAGTCGTAACCCCTGTACTCCAGCAGTTTAAGTGCCTTTATCAGCTTCTCACCGACAGCTGTTGCGTTAGAGGAGATCAGCCCAACTATGCCGCACAAGAGGGTGTCACCCTACTTCTGTAGCTTTTCTTCTCCATACGACAATTATAACTGTTATCGTGAGAAGAATGGAAAGCATAGAAACTGAAAGCAGGACGACGGTCTTTATCAGGTTCTCCTGGCTTGTCTTTTTCTCCAGAGACTTTAGGAGCTCTTGGGCCTTGCGGATATCGTCTAGGCTCTGAAAGTAGCTCTTGTTGAGATCCGACGGTGTGTTAAAGGTTTTATCCATTTCTAGAACTGCGTCCTTCATGTACTTCTTCACTTCCTCAACGTCCTTGCCGCTGGCGCCGAGATACATGAGCTTCGTTAGTGAGAAGTTCAGAGAGCTTATTCTATAGAGCACGTCCTCCCTGAAGTTGGAAATTATTTTAGAGGTAGCTTCCTTGGATAGGTTGGCTGCCCTATATGCGTCGTCGATAACCGAAGGATTTTCGTTCTTGAGCTCCTGGGAGGCTTTCTGAAATAAGGACTCTGCTTCGTTCAGCATGCTTACAGTCTGGTCATCCACTGAAATCCCCAGCTGGAGAGCTAGGTTGTAGAACTGTTTTGATCTGTTGAGCTCCTGTGATGCCGTTACTATAGATTTTAGAGCCTTTTCGTATGGAAAGGCCCTCTTAACGGTCACCAAGATACTCCTTTCTATCTTACCGGATCTGTAGTCTAGAATCACGCTGATGTTCATTTTCCCCTCACGGCTCGCGAGCAAGCTCACCGACAGGGATCCCGTGGTCTCATTGAGGGGCACGATCTTCTGGAGCGATCCGTTGACCGTCAAGTACATTGAGGGCGTGAAGCCGTCGGGCATCCCCAAGACCGAGTATGTGATGAACACCCCTAAGTGCCTATTGACCTGAACCATCGTGGCGTTGCTTGAGACGTTCAGCTCAGCCACTATGTTGGGCTCAGAGATGGGAAGGAGGTACTTATCCCCGATCAGACTCAATTTCTCGACGTAGCGAGGATCGTAGAATGCGGCCTGTGGATATATTGCATACGCGGAGGGAGCTACTTTCACAGGTACCCTGAAGGTCACCGTGAAGGAGACGTTCTCGCTGGCGTTGACCACAACTCCGGGTCTCAGATGTCTGCCGAAGGCGCCCCAGGGAGTTAGTACGTAGACCTCCACGACCGTTATCTTGACGGGGTTCTTGTTGATGAACGTCACGTTGACCGAGCAGGGAAAACCCCGATAACACTTACTGCTTCCTGAGATGAAGACCTCAGCGCTGCTGCCGTAGCCGCCCGAGGTAGTTGATGTGCACGTAGATAGCAGAAGC
Organism: uncultured Nitrososphaerota archaeon; assembly: GCA_964525965.1. Taxonomy (GTDB): domain Archaea; phylum Korarchaeota; class Korarchaeia; order Korarchaeales; family Korarchaeaceae; genus Methanodesulfokora. Next base: position 30,101 of record CAZGKA010000034.1, on the reverse strand, counting down.
ATGAAGAGGAGGAGGAGAACTTGTTTACTTCTCATGGGGCCCGTCCATATTCCCAGCATGTTTTTATAAACGATTGCCGGATCGGATACTGGATACCCTTGTCGAGGGCTCCCGAGAACCACCCTGTTGTCATGGGGGTCGACCTGAGATCGGGATCCCCCAGGGCCAAGAGGGGTGCTCGTTATTCGGTGTGCATAATAAAGCCAGGTGAAAAAGTTGAGTTTGAGTCAGCGACGCTCTACGATGTTGTGAAGCTTGCTAGGGAATTTAAACCGGAGATCTTAGCTACGGATAATATATACGAGCTCGTCAGAGACGCGAAAGAGATATACTACCTCATGTCCCGCCTGCCCAAGGACACCAGACTTGTACAGGTGACCTTCTCCGGATCGAGGTTTATGAGCCTAGAGGAGCTGGCCCGTGAGGAGGAGATAGACCTCAATCCACTGGACCCCCTGGATGAAGCTAGGGCCATAGCCGTTTTGGCCCTTAAAGGATATGGTAAGGAGATTCTCAGCCTCAAGCCCGAGTGCAGAATTGTCATCACCAGAAACAGGAGCATAAAGCAGGGAGGCTCCGGGAGAGAACGATGGATGAGGTCCATCGAGGCGGGGATCCTCGAGGAGACGAGGAGAATAGAGAATCTCCTCCAGGAAAAGGGAATAGACTATGATCTTTACGCTGTCAGATCAGCAGGTGGGTTGCGAAGAGCTGAGTTTGTAGTTTATGAAGATTACCGTTCCGTCAAGATGAAGCTCTCCGGAGAGCTAAAGGAGAACGATTGGACTCCCGTGAAGATAGTGATTAAACCGATATGGGAGAATCGGCTCAAGTTCGTGAACAAGGATGCAAACAGATTTGAGAAGGGGCTCATAGTGGGTCTCGACCCTGGCCTCAACTTCGGCCTAGCGATCCTAGATTTGGAAGGTAAAATTCTGGCTCTTAAGACGCTGAGACGTGCGTCGAGATCGGAGATCATAGAGAACATATTGGAGCACGGATACCCTCTGATCATAGCTACGGACGTGGATCCTCCCCCTAAGAACGTTGTAAAGATAGCTAAAAGCCTAGGTGTTCGCGTAGAGGTGGCTAAGAGAGACATGAGGTCAAGCGAGAAGTTGGAGCTTGTCTCCAAGTTTTTGGAGAATTCGGGGGTTAGGGTGAAATCTGCCCATGAGAGGGACTCCCTGGCAGCGGCGATCAAGGTATACAAGAAGTTTAAGCCTCTTCTCAGCAAAGCTCTGAGCAGATCGGCCGAACTTGGTTTCAACGTTGATAAGGAGACCTTGTTCAGGGAGATGCTGAAGGGCAAGAGCATCGACGATGCCATAAAATCGGCAGTGTCAAAGAGAACTGTGGAAGAGCCCAGGATCAGAGAGGTCGATAAATCCAAGGAGCGGAGAAGTGATAAAACTCAGGAAGGTCTCCTCAGGAGAATTGAGGAGCTGGAGCTTCTGTTGGAACACTATAAGGAGGAGCTCAGAAAGAAGGATAGGGAGATCCTTGATCTCAGGGAGAGGCTTTCTTTGCTTGAGGACAAAAGAGCCCTAGAGCTTGAGAAAGATCGAAGAATTGCCATGAGGGATGAGAGAATAAGAGAGCTCACGGAAATCCTAGAGAAACAGAGGAGGGAGATTGAGAAGTTAAGGAAGAGGATAGAAGACATGGAAAGACGCGACGAGTCGAAGGATCTCGAGGGATGGGTTCCTTTAAAGGTTCTGAGCACCCTCTCCGTGGATGAGATGCAGAAGCTAGCCCTCGAGGGAAGGATCGAGAGGGGGGACGTGATCCTCGTCAAGAACATAAGCGGTGCTGGCCTGAGGGCCGCCAGGATGCTCAAGGAGATAGGGGTTTCGGGAGTTATCTATAGATCCGGAAACCCGTCTCACGAGTTTCTCGAGGAGCTGGGAGGAGACGTGAGGATAGTAGATGGAAGAGATCTTGAGATCCGATGGAGAGGTCTTGTCCCATACATCAAGGAGGAGTGCATGTTTGACATCGCTTCTCTCGACGAGGGCAACCAGTTGGATGGTTTTGAGAGCATATTGATGGAGATAGAGAACTACAGGAGCAGGCTCACCAAGGCGATGAGGAGACGGTCCTCAGGAGGTTAGCCTTTAAATAAGGAAAATGACCCTTTAGGTTTGAACTAGGGGAGGTGATATCGCTTGCCGAGAGGTACGCACGGTGCGCTCAATAAGGCGGGTAAGGTCAGATCTCTCACTCCCAAGGTCGAGAAGAGGCCCAGAAGGAGCCCTGTCCCTCGGGTCAGGATAAGGAACAACTACAGGAAGAGGTACATCCTGGGTAGGAAGCCCGGACAGAACCCGATGTGAGTTCCGGTGATCCTTTTTGGAGGCCTATCTTTCCATAACCCCATTGGGCGCCTGTCTGCTGGACTCTTCCGGTGAGATACTGGACTTCTCCCCCTTTCCCCGAAATCCCGAGGAGATCTCGAAGAGGTTCGTGGCTCTGCATCGAGGAAAAATTTCAGAGGAGATCGAGGATCTTCTGCAACGCTGGGAGAAATCTATACAGATCCTGTACGTTGAATCATCGGAGGTCAAGGAGGCGATAGGCTCTAAGTTTTCCAAAAAGATTGTATCCGCTCCAAACCTAGAGGTCTTCAGAAAGTTTAGAGCGGAAAAAGTGGCCAAGCTCTCATCACTGGCAGGAATCAGCGAGAAGGATTACTATAACCTCCTCGTGGACGCCTCTATAGAGCTCACATCAAGCTTGATAAAGGATCAGCTCTCGAGGAAGGATCTTCTAGTGATAAAGGCTGTAGATTACTTGGATCATCTCAACAAAGCGCTGAACATACTGATCCCGGCCGTAAGAGAGTGGTACGGAATTTATTTTCCCGAGCTCAACGAGCTCGTTGACGATCATGAGACCTTCATAAGAGTGATAAATCTCACAAGAAAAAAGGAAGAGCTTAGGAAAGAAGACCTAATCTCGTTAGGGATCTCGGAAAGCCTGGCCGACAGGATAGTAAGATCCAGCAGGAAGTCCATGGGGAGCGATCTTGGAGAACACGACCTGAAGATTCTCAGGGAAATCTCCTCCGTTATGCTCTCACTATACGATTCGAGAAAAGATGTGGAGTCTTATATAGAGAAGTTGATGCGGGAGATAGCTCCAAACATGTCGGACGTCGTACATCCGCTTGTTGGTGCCAGGCTTGTGGCCCTGGCCGGAGGTCTGGATAAGTTGGCCAGAATGCCCGCCAGCACCATACAGGTCCTAGGGGCTCACAAAGCAATCTTCATGCACATAACAAAGGGCACTAAGCCGCCCAAACACGGCATACTCTTCCAGGCCAAGGAAATTAGGACGGCCCCTAAGAAGGTCAGGGGTAAGATTGCGCGCTTGCTGGCGACAAAAATAGCTATAGCTGTTAAGATGGACGCTTTTGGTAGAGAAAGAGATTTAGGAAAGAGGCTTAGAGCTGAGATAGACGAAAAAATCTCTAAGATAAGGGAGGAAGCTTAAATGAGGATAACACCCCATGAGAAGTTTGAAGGCGTTTTTTGGACCATCAGAAGAGGAAGGAAGATACCTCTAACAAAAAACCTAGTTCCGGGATTCAGGAGCTACGATGAGTCCATAATTAAGTTCAAGGGAGAGGAATACAGGATCTGGGATCCCTACAGATCTAAGCCCGCTGCAGCCATAGTCAAGGGGCTCAGAACGTTCCCCATAAGGAGGGGGACCAAGCTTCTCTACTTAGGGATAGCCTCCGGAACCACGGCATCTCATTTCAGCGATATAGTGGGAAAGGAGGGAATTATATACGGGGTTGAGGTCGCCCAGAGGGTCATGAGGGTTCTCCTCAACGTGGCCGCGACTAGGAGAAACATCGCCCCAATACTAGCCTCTGCCAGAGATCCGGAGAGGTATGTGGGGCTTGTGGAGGAAGTTGATGTTGTTTATACGGATGTTTCTCAAAGAGATGAAGCTGAAATCCTCGTGAGGAACGCTGATATGTTCCTGAAGGATAAGGGTTACGTCATCATCGCTATAAAGGCCAGCAGCATAGACGTCCGACTCCCCCCCAGGAAGGTCTACAATCTAGTCGAGAAGGTGCTTAGAGAGAACGGGTACAATCCTGTGCAGATGGTAGATCTCTCTCCCTTCGACCCGAAACATGCTATAATAGTCGCGAAAAAGAAGAAGTGATAAAGAGGGAGCCCATGCCTCAAGACGATGTTCTGAACATCAAATTCAGGATATACAGAGAGGGAAAAGCTCTATTCTATGCTTCCGATCTTGATGAGCTTTCCAGAACGAGAAAAGCCTACACGAAGGCGGATCTATTTTACAACCCCAGGATGAAGATCAACAGGGATATCTCCATAGGCGTGGCCAGAGTTGAAGGGAAAGAGGGCCCTTTCATTGATCTCATGGCGGCATCGGGCGTCCGCCCATTGAGGTGGATCTTAGAAGCTGAGGCTCAGGAGGTCTTTGCCAACGACATCAACCCTCTGGCAGCCTACATGATGAGAAAATCTGCCTCCCTGAACAACGTTCGCATGAGGGTTTCCTGTGAGGAAGCCTGTTATCTTGCCAGAAAGTTACGCAGAGAAGGAGTCCTCTTTAATTACGTTGATCTTGACCCTTTCGGCTCACCAGCCCCCTTTCTCAAGGAGTCCATTGCCCTGACCAAGACTGGTGGAGTGCTCGCGGTCACGTCCACCGACACATCCACGATATTCGGCGTCAATCCCAACAAGCTCAGGAGATACTACGGGATTTTAGGAGCGAAGACCCCTTTCTTCAGAGAATTCGGAATAAGGGCGCTTATACAATCTGTCGTCTCGATAGCTGCATCTTTAGATCTAGCCGCTAGGCCCCTCCTCGCCTATACTCACATGCACTATGTCAGAGCTTATTTTAAAGTTGAGAAGGGCGCTCTCAGAGCGAGAGGCTTGATCGACGAGGGGGCTGGATGGATCTCCTACTGCACGAGATGTGGAAGCTTTGAGTTGACCAAGGAAATTGAAGCTGCGGCTAAAAGATCCTGTTGCGGCGATGTCAAGGTCCTCGGACCTGTCTGGATAGGCAGCATCATGGATCGAGAATATCTGGCTAGTTGTGTTGGAAAAACGCCCTCGGTGGAGGGAGCTAAATTGCTCAACGAGCTGCTCAATGAGATAGAGGCTCCTCTATACTACAACATCGATTGGATGTCGAGTAAGCTGAGGATAAGCCCTCCTAAAATAAAAGATGTGATAGAGACCCTTAGGAACCTCGGATTTCAAGCTTCAAGAACCCACGCCGACAGAAAAGCGGTTAAAACAGATGCTGACCTTAAGACTCTAAGAAGGATTCTTCTTAAGCTTTCTAGATAGAGCCCTCCACTCCCCCCTGGACACCGAGTATATCTTCTCACCGACCAACCTCTGAGCTTCCTCTAACGAAACCACGGGTTTTATCAGCAGAAAGGGGGAGTGGACAGGTCCGATGACATCCTTTACCACGCCCACAAACTTGCCGTTCTCAAGCAGAACAGGGGTCTCCTTCAGATCTCTTATCAGGGGCACTTCCATCTTGAGGAGGAGCTTCCTCGACCTGGTAACCTTCTCTATTACTCCCAAGTACCTCATTTCCTGTTCTTCTCCCTGATTTTTCTTATTTCGGATGCTATCATCTTCAGTAACTCTGTTTTCGGCCTGTCAGACGAGATCAGAACACATCCTTCCCGGTAGAACCATCTGGAGGGATGATTGTCCTCCTCCACGAGCACGGCCTTCAAGCCAAGGTTTCTGGCCGCTTGCAGTATCTCCTTCGCCCGGGGCTTCTTGACGGCGAGGTCCCTGGGTACCCTTCTGCCCTCAGACCTAGAGACGCGGCTGTCCAGATAGAGGGGATATACTTTCTTGGGACGATCGGACCTCAATTCATTCCTCCTTCATCAGAACAGCGTTTAGGGTTCCATCCTGTCCGGGTCTTGAGGTCACCACGGCCAGGCCGAGCTCCGTCTTTATTATCGTGCCCTTAGTTATTATCTTCTTCCGGGATAACTTCACGTCGGAGGGGTTCTTGACGACGTCCAAGATCCTAACGCTCTTAACCTCTCCGTTGCCGACAGCTAAGTTGACTTTATTACACCTCAGGAGTCCCAGCTTTCTGTTTCCCCCCATGACCCTTCTGACCTTCACAAGCTGAGGACCTAAGACTGTGAAAGCAGGATATCTTCCCAGCTCTCTTTTTCTCTTATCTCTAGTCTTCCTTAGGATACCTCCTGTTGGTTTTCTGCCCTTCAGGGCCACTGGACCATGGTAGTAGTATGGCATTTCTAGAGGTCACCCGGAGGATTCCGGCGAGCTGGATTTAAAAACTTCCCTGTCGGAGCGGGAGCTCCTCATCACTCTGATCAGGGATACATGGAAGGCGAGAGCGGGTATTATCAGAAGATCCAATTGTGAGAACCCTATCTCCATCCTGGTGACCAAGAGGGCGAGCAGTATTGAATAATCCTCGATGTAATCTCCGAGAGAATTGGTGAACAGCCACCCACTAAATATGCCCACCAACAGGCTCATGAGAATCATTTCTGTAGGGCCAAAATCCAGCAAAAAGTTCCCAAACATTGTTGTAGTTATCCCGGTGTTCCTGCCGAATACTGCCCTGCCCACGAACTGCGTCGGGTGAACTCCTATCCTGAATATCCAGAGGGGATCTCCCATGAGACCTCGTGGAACGCTGGAGCTGGCTATCAAACTGAAATAATATACGGTAGAGTAGAATCTTTTCACTAAATTGAGAGCTGAGAGAGGCCTGCTGGCCAGGCTGAGCACCCCAACAATGCTGATCGCCAGTACGACCAGAAAGGTCAGATCTCTTTTATTCAGATCATGATACACAACGGCTATCACTAGTGATTCTATCACGATGAGTAGGGGATCTGCCCTGAAGCCGGTAAGGGATGAAGCCGCTGTGACTATAGCTGCAACTATCAGGAATTGTTTTAATCCGACCTCTGCCACCCTCCTAGCTACTCTTGGATAGGATATCGCTATAAGTCCCATGCTGAGAGCGATCTCTGTTGGTATCGAGACAGACCTTCTCCAAGAAAAGAGGCCGTGGCTCACGGCTGAGAAGCCCAACACTATTAAGGAGGCGAAAAGCACCAACGCTGATAGTGCGGAGACCCTATCCCTTGGCATTGTGAGATCTATGTAGGATAGGAGGACCACGAGGAGAACGGCCGCGAAGGCCACCAGCGTGGCCTCCGGGAGAGGGACTATGCCTGAGAGAGTGTTTGTCGATAGGATCAACAGCGTGAGAGCTGAGAGGTACAGCATCAGGCGGACGCTGATCTTCCTACCTAGCAGGTATCCCGTTGCCATCGACGCGAATCCCAAAAATAAGAACAGAAAGCAGGGATTGAGAGATCCCCCTGAGAGAAGAACATAGGACAGGATCATGACGAATAAGAATATCCCGGGCAGACAGAGGGGGTTTAAGATCCGCAGCTTCAGTTGTTGCACTTTTTCACCATCAATGGGAGCAGGAGAAGAGCAAAGAGGTAGAGGAGGTAGAGATATGGATGAACAGGTCCTGACTCTATCCAGACCAGCATGGCCGTAGTTAGAATCGAGTAAAACGCTGTGAATATTGGATTTCTGCTCCTAGAGAGCCTGTAAAAGATTCCGGTCAGCCCGCCTATCATCAGGGGAACCACCACTATCCCTACAACACCGAAGTCCGCCCACAGAGGACCCACGAAACTCGAGGTGTAGGCCTCCGGCAGACCCACTATGACCTTTCCGAGAAAAGGTCCTATCAGTAGTCTAGGAACACCAAGCATTGTTAAGAGGGGATTTATGAAGATCAGCTTTCCGTAGGAGAGACCTGTCCAGCTGAAGTGCTTTATTATAAGGCTTAAAGCGTAGAGGGTGAAGCCTGCTCGACTCACCACGATGTAGAGAGGATCGGCCGGTGTTCCTGCTTTAACTGTGAGGATGTATTTCTGCCCCACGAAAGCTATGGCCAGAGGAATCAGCAGGTAGAAGACCATAGTTCTCGCTTTTATGATCCTGTAGGACCAGAGGACTATGAGAAGTGTTATAAGAGCTACGAAAACGTCCAGTCTGAATCCGGAAGGGAAGGTGATCACCGCCGTAATTAGTAAAACTGCTGAGGAAATCTCGTATAGGAACCCCTTGGATATCTTCCCCTCCTCCGAGGCCTTAGCCAGCGAGGCCAGAAAGACCGCCGAGAAGAGGAGATACGTGTCGTAGCTCACCATCCACAGCAGGTTGTGTCTTCTCAGCTCGGGATTTAGGAGAGGGACTGCTCCTATAGTGGCGTAGTTGTATATTAAGCCGAGGAGTCCTAAGAGCATTATGGGAAGCGAGAAGTACGCCAGGGAGATGGGGTTGATGTTTATAGGGCGCAAAGAGGAGGAGATCTTCTCTCCAAACCACGTTCCGACCAGGTATATTGCTGTGGCCGCTATCCAAATGAGCACTCCCAGCTCGAGCTCCTTCATGAAGGGGAAAGGTATGTTGCTCACCAGGCCGAGTAAGATGTAGATTCCTGTGATTATGGGGACCAAGACATAATGGGAGAGAGCTCCAAATCTCCTAACGGAGATTCTCAACGGATATAAGAGAATGCTTGAATTGAATGGTTTGAGGAGAAGGTCTGGATATCTGCTGAACTTGGACAGAAACTTCAACACCGATTTTTCTTCTTCCTCCCCGAAGTAGATCTTTTGAAGGACCCTGAAGAGGACCATCCCAATGAACTCTATGAAGCGAAAGACCTTCCTCAGGATCAGCTCCAATATGTTCAATAGATCACCCCTCGGGGAACTCCGAAAGCACTTTAACATACGATACTCCAGGTATCTTGGAGATCTCGGAGATCACCCTCGAGATCTCCGGTCCTGAGAGCTTCTTATCCAGTATCACCTTTACTTCAATATTTGAGAAGAAGAAGGTCGTGTATCCCCTGTCTTGGAGAAACTTTCCCACGTCACGGATCAGCGAGGGGAGGGCATCCTCGTATGATAGGTAGTACGGGTTTATTAGAGAGACTATCAGCAGCAGATTTCCCTCATGAAGGGAGTTAGCGTAGTTGAGCAGATACTCGATCGGAAAGTCGTTATTTTTCACATCGTGCATCAGCCTGTCGTTGAACATGTAAGCGTCCACCAGGAGGACTTTAACGGGAATTTTTTCCTCCGAGAGCTTACTCCTTATTGCATCACACAGGGAGAGGAGGGAGTCAACGTTGCCGGAGAGGGGGTTCACTTTCACATAAACTCGGTTCATCTCCTTGCTCGACTTGAGATATATGTAGATGGGCTCTATCCCTTTCAGGTACGAGTAGTCCTTTATCTTCTGCTCGTCCGAGTAGACGTTGTATATCTTTCCGTCCATGTAGACGGTTATGCTTGCCCTATGGGAATCTACCACGACCCCCGAGGAGTTCACTATGTTTCCTGCGCTGTCCACACCGTAGATGTAAACTAGGAAAGAGGAACCCCTCTTCCTGTAATAGTTAGTTATGTACCCTGCGGATAGCCCGCTCTGCATCGTTCCCTCGTAGGCAACAGAGCTCTTCTCCCTGATAACATAGCACAAGACCATCGCGGCCAGGATAAGCAGCACAAGAAGGTAGGCCCATCTGCTGCGGCTCATTTTATTTTTAACACCTCTCCTGAACGACAACTGGAAGAGTCTTCACCTGAGTCCTGAGATCGCTCACGTAGGGCTTCTTCCCCACTATAATAGAGGTCAGGTTCGAGTGGTATTCTCCCATAACCTCCATGCCCTGTGCATTCATCAGGGATCTAAGATCCTTAACAGCCCTGATCAGTCCTTCCAGAGGAACCATGTCAGCCCTGATGACTATCTCTCTGCCGGCAGTCACCAACGAGAACAGACCGCCTGGCATATCCTGACGTAAGAGGTCTTGAAGGACGTTCGAGACGAGGGGAGATCCTGATTTATACCATATCCCTATAACTCCGCTGATGTAACAGGCCTTATCTCCCTCCTTAACCAGTGAGCAGTAGCTTTCAGCTGTGGAGAGAGCTTCGTCCAAGGAAGTGGTGCTGGGGATCTCAATGAGAACCCTTCTAAACCCATCGTCCCTGCTGACCCGGAAGGTTATCCTGCTAGGGATCCCTTGAACCAAAGGATTAGAAAAGTCCTGGCCCAGGAGGAACGTGGTATTCTTCGCTGGATCGAACACCATAAGATAACTGCTCGTAGCGTAGATGACCTTGCCGGTTATGTTGAGATAGCCCCCCTGCCTCATGGCTGCCTTGACAGATATCTTCACGCTGAGGTTGTTGCTTATCTGTTTATAGTATGTGGCAAAGGCGCCATTCACGTTTGCCCCCCTTATATCGAAGAACCTGTCCTTAGGCGACGTTATCACAAGGAAGCAACAAAAAAGTAGGAGGATCAGGATCAGATCGGTTATTATCCCGGAGAGCGGCCTCAAAGAAATACCTCTTCAGGTTGAGCTCACAGCTCTGGAACCTTACTGCCGAACTCCTCTTCCTCCTCTCCCTTCTCCTTCTTGCCACCCTCGGTCTTCTCGTAAGGTTTGGCAGCTATTATATCGTCGGTCTTTATTATCAGCGTGGCGGTCTCCGTCGCGGAGGTTATGGCGTTCTTAACAGCCCTAAACGTGTCCACGACGTCTATCTCGGACATGTCTCTGACCTCTCCTTTTATTGGGTCTATGCCGTAAGAGATTCTGCCCTCGGAGTGTTCCTTCCTAAGCCTAACTATGGCCTCTATCGGATCCATTCCGGCGTTCTCGGCCAAGATCCTGGGTACGCTTTCCAAGGCATCCGCAAAGGCCTCTATGGCAAGCTGCTCCTTGCCTCCAACTTTCTCGGCGTACCTCCTCAGCCTAACAGCCAAGCTCGCCTGAACCGCTCCTCCGCCCCAGAGAACCTTTCCGTCCTCGACCAGATTCCTGACAACATAGAGAGCGTCTTTTATCCCTCTCTCGGCCTCATCAAGTATGGTTTCAGCGCCAGCCCTGACCAATATGGTTACGGCCTTGGGGTTCTTGCAGTCCTCGATGAACACAACCCTGTCGTCGCCTATCTTCCTCTCCTCCACGAGGCCGGCATATCCAAGGTGTTCGGAGGAGAGATCATCCAGGTTGCTTATTATCTTGCCTCCAGTGGCCTTTTCAAGCCTGTGCATATCCTTTTCACTCACTCTCCTGACGGCCAATATGCCCTTCTTGGCTAGGAAGTGCTGAGCGACCTCATCGATACCCTTCTGGCAGAATACCACGTTGGCTCCGGTGGCGGCTATCTTCTCAACCTTCTCCTGAAGTATCTTAGTCTCCTGCTCTATGAACTCTCTGAGCTCCTGCGGAGATGAGACCTGTATCTCCAAGTCTATCTCAGGCTTCTTGACCTCAAGAGACAGGTTTAGCAGGGCTATCTTGGCGTTCTCCACCCTCTTGGGCATGTTGCGGTGGACTACCTCCTTGTCCAAGACGACTCCCCTTATGAACTCGGTTTCGGCCAGGCTTTTGCCCTTCTTCTTCAATATTTTCACATTCTCTATGTCTACGGTCTTCTTCCCATCATGTTCCTCGGCTATAGCCTTTACAGCTTCAACGGCCACTTTAGCCAAGAACTCCTTCTCTCCCTTGACCAGTTTGCTCGCCATAGCGGTGGAGGCAACTTTCACAGCCCATTCCTCGTCGTTCGGGTCGACCTTTATCGCTAGCTTCTCGAGCTCCTCTTCCACAAACCTGAGGGCTTTCTCAAATCCTTCTATGATTATCGATGGATGGATGTCCTTCTTGAGTAGGTTCTCAGCCTCGCTTAGGAGCTCACCGGCGAGAACAACGCTCGTGGTGGTCCCATCGCCAGCCTCCTTGTCCTGTGCTTTGGCCAGATTCACCATGAGCTTGGCGGCAGGGTGAGCAACCTCCATTTCCTTGAGGATTGTTGCTCCATCGTTGCTGACCGTGACGTCTCCTATGGAATCCACTATCATCTTGTCCATTCCCTTGGGTCCGAGGGAGGACTTTATTATCTCGGCGACCGCTTTCGCAGCCGTTATGTTTATCCTCCTTGCCTCATCTCCTCTCGTCCTTGAGGTCCCCTCCTTGAGGATAAGGACCGGTCTTCCACCTAGGGTAGCAACTGATGCCATTTGGAATCACCTCCGGTAACCATCAAGTCAGGAGTTAAGCTTCAGCTCGCTTAACAACTGCGGAACTTCTGTCCGTGTCCTTAGGGAATGGCTTCCCAAATATAAAGTTAAAGCCCTGAATTAATTGAGTGGTGAGCGGGTTCATGCCCAAGATCGCCATAATAGGAGGTAGTGGTTTCTATTCGCTCCTCGAAGACGCCGAGGTTCTGAAGATAGAGACTCCTTTCGGAGAAAGCGTGGTCGAAGTTGGGAGCATTGAGAACATTGAGGTGGCGTTCCTCAACAGGCACGGAAAGGGGCACAGGACACCACCTTTTAAGGTCAACTACAGAGCCAACATATACGCCCTCTCCACGATAGGCGTTGAGAGGATAATCGCTACAAATGCCGTGGGAAGCATCAGGCCGGAGATCAAGCCGGGAGATTTTGTGCTCCCTGACGACTTCTTAGACTTCACAAAGAGAAGGGATTACACGTTCTATGACGGAGAGACGGAGATCTTCGTACAGGGCAAGGCTGTGAGAGGAGTGGTCCATGTCTCCATGACACCTAGCACGTACTGTCCCGAGATTAGGAATGCTGTCCTGAGGGCCGCTAGGAGTATAGGACTGAGCATTCATGAGAGGGGAGTTTACGTAGCTACTGAGGGGAACCGATTTGAAACTCCGGCGGAGATAAGAGCTTATGCCTCTTTAGGGGGAGATGTCGTCGGCATGACGGGCGTCCCAGAGGCTGTGCTAGCTAGGGAGTTATGCATATGCTACTCGACCATATGTCTGGTCACCAACTATGCTGCCGGCATCTCCGGGCCGGCTAAACTAACTCACGAGGAGGTGGCTAAAACTTACGCTGAAAAATTGAAGGAAATGAGAAGGCTCATAACCGCGACGATCAAGGAAATCCCCGCCCATCGTTCATGTCCGTGTAAGGATGCTCTGAAGGGCGCGCTCGTTGAATCATCTTAGAGCCTTACTAGCCTTTTTTATCATGGAGTAGTGTTTTTTACAGACCTTAACTGGCCTCTTTCTGGTTTTTAACCTCAATTTGAGTGATTGAAGGGCAGGTATGAGAGAGGAATCCAGCTCCTTCGTTGCCTCCTCATCACATCCGATTATATAACATTTCTCCGGTTTTTGTCCCTCCTCACTCAAGCCTCAACTCTCCCTCCCTTATGCCCTTACATGAGGTGAGTAATAAAGATTGCAAGAAAACGAAAAGGTGAGGACCTTTTTAGAGACTTAGCGGGCCCGGCGGGACTCGAACCCGCGACCTACGGCTCCGGAAGCCGCCGCTCTAATCCTTGCTGAGCTACGGGCCCCCGAAAACATTTATGGGAAGGGGATCGCCACTGCTGGATCACTTCTTGAAGATCGTGAAACCGCACTTTCCGCAGTGGTACCTGTCCTTATGCTCCCCCATGAAGGACCCGCACCTAGGACATTTCTTCTTGAGGAGAACGAGCTTGTCTCCTTCTATCTTATAGAATTTCCACACCTTAGAAGGTGCGTGCTTAGCCACCCTCCTCGCCTCCCTTCTCCTCCTTCTTCTCACTTTCTCCCTCGTTCCTCTTAACTATGTGCTCAGGCTCTATCTGAAGGGCTTCCTCTCTGCTGTTATACACGTTGACCCTGACGACAGCCTCTCTCCTACCATATTTTGTCGAGATTTTCCTGACAAAGACCAAGTTCTCAGGCTTTTTGAGGAGAGAGGCTATAAGCGATCTTACCTCCTTCCTTGTGGGAGTCCCGGACTCGAACTTGAGCTCCGCTACCAGCTCTATTCTATTGAGCAATTTGTTCTCCTTTTTCTCCATGGAGAGGAGTTCGATGCCCACTTCTGCTTCACCCTCCCGTAATGAGGAGGAGACCTCGGACTATTTAACATTATTCACTCGAGAACTCGAAGGGCGTACATTCCCGTCCTCTTTATCCCAAGGTACTTGGCCACCTGAGATCTTATTGGATCTATTATGACCACTATACCCTCCCAGTGAATTGTCAGATCCTTGGATCCGCAGATGGGACACTTATCGCCATCTGTTAAGGCTTTACACTGCTTACATGCCCTGAACTTAGGCATTCTGTCAACCCTTCCCTCCTTTCTTGTCTTTGTTCTTCTCCTCTTCCTCCTCTTCCCTCCCCTTTTCTATTTTTCCTAGACCGGGTTGCTTGCATGTCAAAGAGACCCTTACTATCGGTTCTCCTCTCGCTGCCGCCACAAAATCCGGCTTCGTAACTGCAGTTACTCTAGCTCTAACCCAGTCACCTCTCCTAAACGAGACTCTGGTCTTTTTACCGTAGAGAAAGCCAGCGGCTCTCTGAATGAAGACGTCGTCCCCGAGCTGGGATATGTGAATGAAACCATCTATGGGTCCTATGTTGATGGTGACCCCGTACTCGCTCACACCCCTTATCTCGCCCTCTACCAACTCATTCACCTTGGGAAGGTAGGTCAGCGCCTTAAACCTCACTTTTAGGTATATGCAGGGACTCCCTATTATTGATTTACCAAGACCATAGTCTGTTATCTCGAGAACGTCAAGAACTAATCCTATCTCGCTAAAATATCTTCCCACATATTTGTTTCTGAATTTATCTGCTAGGAGCTGTCTTAGATCACCGCTCCCGAGTTCCTTGGGGCGAATAATTCCGATATCTTCTAGCTCAACCGTGTAAAACATCCGCAGACACCCCGTTCAGAAGGAAAACTCCAAGCGCGAGGGGTCATCCAGGACGAGCTTTTTACCCGCTCTTAAATATATAACCGGTACCCCCATCTCGAGCAACCTGTTCTTCAGCTTCCTGTCCAGGGTGGCAACTATGACCCTCTCATTTTTGGCGAAATCCAGGATCGCCTCATCAGCTGTGGTGTGCCTTCTCGTCGAACGGACTATCTCAACGCCCAGTCTGGATAGGAAGTTCATTATCGGCTCCCTTCTGCCGAGCTTCTGAAGCTCCTCCACACATTCTTCCAGCGTCACAAACTCGGGATTATAGCCAACTAACCGGGAGATCTCTGAAAGAGAAATTCTCACCTCTCTCCTCAGAGAACATGCCATTATTGATGTGTCTAGTAGGACTTTTCTCCTCAAAAAGACACCTAGTAAAGCTAAATAGGGAGCGGGCCCGGCGGGACTCGAACCCGCGACCTACGGCTTAGGAGGCCGCCGCTCTAATCCTTGCTGAGCTACGGGCCCATGCTGGGGTTGCGGGAGCGAGAATTTAAATTTCTCCCTCACCCCACATACCCGGGGTATGCCGGGTTGGCCGAGAGGCTAAGGCGGCGGGCTGCAGATCAGGTAGAGACCCGCTTTCCGGGGGTTCGAATCCCCCACCCGGCTCTTCATTGAACGTTCCTAAACCTTCCCTTCCTAACTCCAGACCTTTCCTCTTTTGAGATCTCAAAAAGCTTCCTAAGTGCCTCTTCTTCCCCTCTACTTGGCGGAACTCCCCTTCTCTTGGCCATCCTGTGGTAGGTGCGAATGGCCGAGTCGA
Source organism: uncultured Nitrososphaerota archaeon (assembly GCA_964525965.1). GTDB lineage: Archaea > Korarchaeota > Korarchaeia > Korarchaeales > Korarchaeaceae > Methanodesulfokora. The sequence goes on along the minus strand of CAZGKA010000034.1, from coordinate 14,452 downwards.
CCTCCAGCTCCACTGGATCGTATCCGAGGCTTCGAGCGTATATTGTGAACGGGGGGACATCCTCCGACACGAACCCCATGACGTGGGAGGCGGTACCTATGTAGGTCCCTCCGAAAGTCATCGTCCCTATGGAGAGCTTGGAATGCGGGGCCATGAAGCATCCCAGCTTGTTCAGCCCCGTGTCGATCTTCCTCCCCCGGATCACCTTTCTTATGTTACCGTAGGTGTTCTTCAAGTTGGAGGTTACAGTTCCCGCTCCGATGTTCACCCAGCTCGAGACATAGCTGTGCCCTAAGAATCCAAAATGTCTGTTATTTGAAAATGGAGCCATGACCGAGCAGGATATTTCTCCGCCAGCTCTTACAACATCTCCCAGATATGAACACTCTATCCTGGCTCCAGAGAAAACTATGGAGCCCTTACCAACGAAGCAGGGGCCTTTTATATATGAGAAAGGTTCGAGTTCTCCTTCCACCACTACGGGGCCGTCTCTGGAGTCGAATGCCACGGAATCCTCTATTTGGGCGCTTTTAGACGCATAAACTCCTTCAGAGAGTTTGTCATACTCCCCTGATCTTATTAGATGTTCGATATCTTCCTTGAGCAGGTCCAAACCTAGAGGACAGACGTCCCAAGGGTAGGACATGATGCCCTTGTCGAGAGATCTCCTGCTGGACACCCTTTCAAGGATCAGTTTCGTGACGTCTTCCGGTGAATAGTTGGAGATGACTTCCTCGGCATCCCTGGCGCTTAGAAGAGCAGCTACAACCTCCCCATCTGAAACCAGGGCTTCTTCTTTTCCTATGGACGGGACCAGTTCAAGCGCCTTGGGATTAATGGCCATGTTCACGAAAAGAGCAGGCTCATCCGGGGTTCCATCGGTCCTTAATCCTCTCTCCCTGACCTTAAGGGAGAGCATCCCCCTGACCAGAACCAGATTTGGCTCACCTATTTTAAGGCGTATCCTGTCCAGCTGGGTGAGTCCCCCAACTATGAGATCTGAGAGCGGTGTGAGCTCGGATATGGGCCTCAGGGTCTCCGTGGAACGGTCCTCAAAGCAAACTAACATCATAGGACTATCTTAAGTTGAGGAGAAAGGAGAACTTTTTAATAGGTTCGCTGGAAACTCTTGAAAATGACGAAAAACTTTCTAATAAATAAACTAAGGGGTGTTTCAAGTTGAGCTCCACAGAGCTCTATAGCTTCAAAAAGCTCCTCAAGATGCTCAAAAGTAAGAGAGGAAGAGGAACTGAGCTCATTTCCCTTTATATACCTCCAGGAAGAAATATCTACGACGTGTCTAGGTACCTGAGACAGGAGTACGATCAGGCCAGCAACATAAAGGACAAGCTCACGAGGAAGAATGTTCAGAGCGCCATAGAGAGCATACTCCAGAGGTTGAAGCTCTACAGAAAGACTCCGGTACACGGACTAGCGATCTTCTGTGGAGCCATACCGAGAGGGCAGGACAGAGGAACAGAAAAAATAGAGATCTACGTTATAGAGCCCCCTGAACCAGTTCCCTCGTTCAAGTACGTCTGTGACCATGAGTTCTATCTGGAGCCCCTTGAGGACATGGCCAGGGAGAAGAAGGCCTACGGTCTGATAGTGATGGACAGGGGATCCGCCACCTTGGCAGTCCTGAGAGGGTCTTCGTATAGGATAGAAAGCCAGCTCACCTCCGACATACCACCGAAACATAGCGCGGGAGGTCAGTCGCAGAGGAGGTTTGAGAGGATAAGGGAGGAGAGAGTGCAGCATTTCTTCACCAAGGTTGGAAGAGAGGCCGGCAAGGTTTTTCTGCCAATACTTGATGAGCTGGAGGGCATAATAATAGGAGGACCGGGAGATGCCAGGGAGTTCTTCGCCTCAGGGGACTACTTGGACTACAGGCTCAAGAAGAAGATCATAGGCAACCTTCCCCTCTCCTACACGGAGGAGCAGGGAGTGAGGGAGCTCATACTGAAGTCCAAGGATCTCCTCAGCAAGGCTTCGCTCTTCAGAGAGAAAGAGGAAGTTGAGAATTTCTTCTCGACCTTGTCCAAGAAGCCGGGCTTAGTTACCTACGGAGTTAGGGATGTCGTTGAGAAGCTCAGGAACGGTATAGCCGAGAAAGTCCTTGTTCTGGACGACTTAGAGGTACGTCCAACCAAGATAAGATGCATGAACTGTGGTTTCACCGAGGAGAGATATCTATCCCAGGAAGAGATGGAGATGCTTCGCTCCAAAGGATGGACCTGTCCTCAGTGTGGAGCCACCTCTTATGAGCTGGAGGAAGAGGACCTCGTTGAGTACCTCAGCGAGCTAGCAAAGGAAACGGGAGCTGAGGTCCTTATAATATCCTCCAAGAATGAGTGGGGACAGCAGCTCAAGCCCTTCGGTGGAGTTGTGGCAATACTGCGCTATGAGGTGTGATGTTCGACGAAAATCTTTTTTATTTCGGGACCCCCATCCTCGATCTGGGCCGGTGGCGCAGTCCGGTAGCGCGCCGCCTTCGCAAGGCGGAGGTCGGGGGTTCGAATCCCCCTCGGTCCATCTCGTGGCGGGCCCGTGGCTCAGCCTGGTTAGAGCGCCCGGCTGATAACCGGGAGGTCCGGGGTTCGAATCCCCGCGGGCCCACTTAAACGCCTGTCAGGGAGTTCTCATGAGAGTGCGCGCGGCCTTAGCTCTCATCGCAGTTGTAATGGCCCTTCCAATCCTCTCAGTGAACGCTCAGCAGACCTTCGCCGTGATAATAGTCAGAGGAGACATATACCCGGATTGGACGGTGTCCATGGCCTATGCGCACAAGATAGGATCCTTCGTTGTTCAACTATTTCCGGGAAAAAATGACAGAGAGGTTCTCAACCTGATAGAGGGGCTTGTCAGGTTCAACAGGAACACCACCGTCCTGATAGTGGGAGATCCCATGGCCGTCCCGGATTACTTCGTGGATGAGTTGGAGGGCATAGGAGTCCGATGTGTGAGAGTTGGAGGGCTTACCAGGGCTGAAACATCCATAAACCTGGCGTCGTACTACTGGAAGGATGCTGAAGGCATAGTTCTCGTTGATGGGCTGAAGCCGGAGCTCTATCTGCCGGCCCTTGAGGAGTCCATAGAGACCTCCTCTCCCATAATATACACGATGAACGGATCCCTCCCGAAGACGATGCCGGAGCTTCTCAAGGTCCTCAAGAAGGTCAAGAAGGTCTACGTCATAGGAAACAGCCTTAATCCTCAGGCAGAAAATACCTTAAAGGCGCTCATATCTGGGAAAGCCTCCATAATCAGAATATCGGTCGGAAATGCAACTTTACCGAGAATAAAAACTCAGAAGAACCTCCTTGCCCTTCCTCTCGATCTGATAGCTGCCTCAATGTTAAGCTGTGCCTCAGGAGCTGCCGCTGCCTACTACATCTCCAGGAGAAGGAGTTTAGTTAGGAGGGCTGCTCCCGACCTCCTCCAGTTCTTCTCAGAGGATGAAAGAAGGATAATCAGCATCCTCCTCGATGAGGGGGAGATCAGCCAAGAGAAGCTGGCCGAGATAACGGGATACTCTAGGCCAAAGGTCAGCAGGGTCATAGCCGAGATGGTCGACAAGAAGATCGTTGAGAGGAGGAGAAGGGGGAGAACCTACACTCTTCGTTTAACGGAGAAGTTTATATCAACCCTAGGAACTCAGAGGTAGTGGTGAAATGAAGAGGGGTTGATCGCATGTCCGAGAAGAGACTGCTGAAGATGGAGCTCATAAAACCAAATGAGGAACTCTACTGCACCTCCTGTGGAAGGAGGGTGACCTACGAGAAGGGAGTTGTCGTCTTCCCGTGTCCAAACTGTGGGGAGGCCATTATAGTGAGGTGCAACATGTGCAGGAAGCACTCCAACGAGTACATATGCCCGAACTGTGGTTTCAAGGGTCCGTGAGGTGTCCGCATGGGGAAGGTTTCCCTCCTGTATAGGATAATACCTGATGTGGAGAAAAACAGAGAGGAGCTCCTCTCTGAGATAAACAAGAAGCTCGAGAAAATAGACGGCAGAATAGAAGATTCCAAGGAAAAGCCTTTGGCCTTCGGATTGGTCGAGGTTGAGCTTCTCATAACCGCTCCAGAGAGGGAGGAGAGCGTCTCTGATCTCGTGGAGAACATCTTCAGATCCATCGACGGGATAAGCTCCTTCGAGCTGGAGAGGATAAGCAGGGTCTGAGGGGACCAGTTTGGAGAAAGCTCGTTTTCCTTTTTGGTATACGGTGTACAAGGTGTTAAGGGAGAAAGGAAAAGCCATGACCGACAAAGAACTCTTTGAGCTGTTGAGGTCTGGAGATCCCTCAGTCTCGATAGCGGACATCGAGAGGGCGTTGATGAAGCTGGAGATAAACGGCAAGGCAAGGGTCTATGAAGCCAGGAAGGGTACCCTGACCATAGAACTGACGGAAAAGATTCGATACATAGCTCCGGATGAGGAATGACCTTCGCTTAGTTTTTAAGATCCTCTAGAAAGGCTAGGAGAACCACTCCTCAAGCCCTTTTCTCGTCAGAGAGTGGTATGCGGCCTCAATCCTCTCTATCACTTTCCTGACCCTGTTCTCTGAGAACTCGTGTTCGTCCACCATGAACTTGATCAGGGCTTCGGGATCAGGAGGGGAGAGCTCCACCGAATACTCATCCGTGACCGGAGGATTCAGGAAGAACTCATAGATCTCGATTATATCCGGTTCTTGGGACCATCTAACAGCTCTTTTCACGCTTTCCGGATCTTTAAACCTCTTAACTATCTCAAGAGCTCTTTTTGGGCCTATACCCTTTATTCCTGGGCTGTAGTCCGTTCCGACGAGGATTCCGATGAGTATGAGCTGTTCCCTCTTTATTCCATTGTTCTTGAGCACCTCGTCCAAGAGAACGAGCTCTGGAGGAGTTTCGACGAAGACCTTGCGACCGGGAAGTTTTCTTTTTCCAGTTATCGTCAGGTTTCTGACAAGTCTCGGAGATCCGAAGAGAAGAGAGTCGTAATCTTGAGAAGCTGCTGCCCAGACATCTCCTTTCTTGGCCATGTATGCTGCTTGAGCTTCCCCCTCGGAGGGAGCCTGGACCACCGGGACGCCCATGTATCTGAGGATCTTTTTTGCGTCCTCTATCATCTCATCCGTCAGAAGGAGGGCTGCCTGAGCGTACTTCTGAGCGGCTTCCAGATCTCCGATTTTTAGAGCTTCCTCCCACTTCCTTTTGGCTTCTTCTCTAACTTCTCTTCTCTTTTCTATGGTTTCCTGCTTGAAGGCGGGGGGCTCACCATCGAACACGTAGACAGGTATTATCCCGCTCTCCAAGAGGTTGGCCGTTCTGTAAAGAACGCCCGAGTGAACGGACGTTATCTCTCCTCGCGAGGTCATCAGGGGGGAGCCGTCGGGCTGGCGTATCTTCGCCAGAAACTGGTGCATCGCGTTGAAGGCATCGACAGCGACCTTCCTTCCCGACAGGTCCTTGAGCGACATCTCATGCCTTATGACCAGATCTCCCAGCTTGACTCCCATCTTCCCTTCTCTCCACTAGGTGAGAGCTAAAAGTAAAAAATTTGCCGGGAGGAGTTTTCCTGTGAGATCGGATCTCAAACAGGTGCTCGTCATAAGGACAGACATAAGGATGAGCAGAGGAAAGATAGCTGCGCAGGCTGCCCATGCGGCTTGCTTATCAGCGGAAGAAGCTAGGAGAAAGTGCTACGATATATGGAGATCTTGGTTCCTGCAAGGAGCAAAGAAGATAGTCCTGGAGGTGAGTTCGGAGGAAGAGCTCATGAGCATTTATGAAAAGGCCAGGAAGGCAGGTCTTCCCTGCGCGCTGGTGGTGGACGCTGGATACACCGAGATACCGCCGGGAACCAAAACAGCTGTCGGAATAGGACCTGAGGAATCGAAGAAGATAGACAGGATCACGGGACATCTCAAAGCCCTGAGGTGATCTTCTGCCTCCAGAGCTCGACCGCTCATTGGGAATGACCTCGTACATGACAAAGGATAGCGGAACTGGGGGAGTTCTGAGGACCAGACCGAGCGACTTCATAGTGGATGAGGTGCTGGACGGTAAATTGGCTACAGAATGTCTCATGGGCGGGAGGGTAGGTGAGGGTAAAGTACCCCTCTTTGTCGTCGCTAAATTAGCTCCTCTGGATTTTTTAACACTCAAAAGCCATATAGAGCGGCTGCTTGGATGTAGGACCAAGTTCTGTGGGATGAAGGATAAGTTCTCGATATCTTTTCAGTTCTTCACGGCAAGAAGAATCCTGAGGAATGAGATCAGAGTTCCTGGAAGGTTGATAGTCAGGATGATCGGTTTCAGGAAGGACCATCTGGGCCCGGGACTGAACTGGGGGAATCGGTTCATTATTAGGATCAGAGGGCTGCCCTCTAGGGTTAAGCCTCCTGAGAACTTGAAGGTCTTCCCGAACTACTTCTCCTACCAGAGGTTCGGTTCATCACCTCCGTTCAATCACGAGATAGGTAGGCTTCTTCTTAGAAGAGAGTTTAGACGCGCAGCAGAGGCTTTAGCTGCTAAGAAAGGACTCCCTGAAGCAAAGGTGAAGGACCATCTGATGAAAAATCCCTCCGATCCCATAGGAGCGCTGAGAAGGTTGGGGACAAAGGTTCTCAGGATCTATGTACAGGCTTACCAGTCCTACCTGTTCAACAGGATACTATCCTTCCGGATCGAGGAGGAGATGCTTGATCCAGAACCCGGGGATTTCATCCTAGATCGAGACGGATGGACGCGTCCTTATCCGTGCGAGGGGGATCTCTTACTCCCCGTGCCAGGGGCTTATACCAAGGTTAAGCACAAACGGACGAGGGAGTTCCTCGACTCGCTCCTCAGAGATGAAGGAGTTAAGTTGGAGAGCTTTCTCATAAAGGAAATTCCCGAGGCTTCGGCCTTAGGAGACCTCAGGAGAGCTCTAGAGACGCCCTTTCATCTGAGAATTAAGCCTGTGAACGGAGACGTCATCCTGATATTTAACCTCAGAAGCGGGGCCTACGCTACATCCCTTCTGAGAGAAATCATCAAGCCTCTTGATCCAGTGAGACAAGGTTTTTTGGGAGAAGCCTCGCTTCGAACCACTCAGTCCTCTTGAGGTGGTCAACCAGGTGGCGGGGCAGGTCCGCTGCCGCTTTGTCTGCATTGACCATCAAGGTTCTGCCGTCCACATAATCTGACTTCCTCACCACCATGTCCGTAGGGTGATCGAGCTTTAGCTTGGGTGATCCCCTTCCGGACACCTTGAAGATCTCCCCAGCCACCACTATCTCTAAGATCAGCTCTCCACCGGACCTCAAATAGCTCTTGAGCCATTCTGGAATGTCCTTGGCTGCATGAGAGGCCATGACCCCTATCACGCAGTCGGCTCTTCTGGTTATGTGTTCATCCTTGGTTATCTGGAGGGTGGTCCTGTGCCTAGCCGATACGTTGGGGTGCCCCCTGAACTTTATGACGAACATACCACTCAGTTCCGAAGGAGGGCAATAAAAATCATGTCATCACTCGAGGAGGAGAGGGCCAGGCTTGTCGAAAGACTGGAGAGCATGGGGATAATAAGAAGCGAAAAAGCTAAAAGAGCGGCTCTTTCAGTCAAAAGAGAGCTGTTTGTCCCTCCGAAACTAAAGAGATATGCTTATAGGGATACTCCCCTGCCCATCGGGCACGGACAGACGATAAGTGCACCCCACATGGTGTTCATGATGAACGAGCTCTTGGATCTCAGGGAGGGCATGCTTGTCTTTGAGGTGGGGACCGGGAGTGGTTACCATGCCGCCACCGTGGCGGAGATGGTCTCTCCTGGAGGCAGAGTCATAACCACCGAAATATTGGAACCTCTCGCTAAGTTCGCTTGGGAAAACTTGAGAAGGGCGGGTTACCATGACAGGGTGGCTGTTGTGGCCTGTGATGGGAGCAGAGGACTCAAGCTCAAGGAGAAGCCCGAAAGGATACTTGTCACTGCCGCCGCTCCCAGGGTCCCGAGACCGCTGGTGGAAATGCTGGAGGATGGGGGAAAGATGGTCATACCTGTTGGAGACAGCCTGTTCTTCGCTCAAAAGCTTGTTCTCATCGAAAAAATTGGATCCCGTGTTGTGGAGAGGGTCATAACAGACGTAGCGTTTGTTCCGTTGAGGGGCGAGTGGGGCTTCAGGTGATCCTGTGGAGATCCTGTCCTCAGGGGCTGAGGCCTTCATCTACCTGGACGAGATCTCTGGGGAGAAGGTCATCAGGAAGGTTCGTGTGAAGAAGAGGTACAGGATCGAAGAGCTCGATGATAGGCTGAGGAGAGCAAGAACCAGGAGGGAGGTCAAACTCATGGTGGCCGCTAGGAGGGCGGGGGTCAGGGTGCCGTTCGTTCTTGACGTCAAAGATTATGAGATTATAATGGAATATATTCCCGGCGAGAGGCTGGATGACCATCTGAGAAGGAGCCCCGAGAAGACAGAGAGACTGGCCGAGGAATTGGGCATTCTTGTGGGCCGATTGCATCTCGCTGGGATAGCGCACAACGATCTCACCGTAGCCAATGTGATCATCCATGAAGAGGAGCTCTGTATCCTGGATTTTGGTCTTGGGGAATTCTCATCCTCCGTTGAGGAGAGGGCCGTTGACCTTCTGGTTCTTGAGAGATCCATAAGATCCTCCATAGATGATCCTGACCTCTTTCTTGAAGCGTTCGTCAGGGGGTACAAGGCGGTCATGGGAGATGAAGCTGAGCACGTGCTAAAAAGGATCGATCAGGTGAGGAAGAGGGGTCGATACCATGGCTGATATAAGGTTCGTCACGAGCAACGAGCACAAGTTCGAGGAGGTCAGGAGGATGTTTGAAAAGAGGAAGATCAACGTTTCGTGGGTCAGAGTAAAGTATGAAGAGCCCAGGGGAGAGACTAATAGGGAAATAGCGCTTAAGTCAGCGCAGATATTGATCAGAGAGGGCTTTGTAGATCCTCCCTTCTTCGTGGAGGATTCGGGATTGTTCATAAGGTGCCTCGGAGGGTTTCCTGGCCCCTATTCCTCCTATGTCTTCAAGAAGATAGGTTGCAAGGGAATACTGAGGTTGATGAACAACGAGACAGATAGATCGGCTGAGTTCGTCTCTTCCATAGTGTTCGTCACGAACTCCAGGAGGACATTTGTGATAGAGGGGAGGGTCCATGGAACAATCTCCCGAAGCGTGAGAGGAGGAGGATGGGGTTTCGACCCAATATTTCAGCCTAACGGGGCCGGTGGACTCACTTTCGGCGAGTTGAGGGAGCATAAGGACAGGTTCTCCCACCGAGGAAGAGCTGTGGGAAAACTTATTTCGATAATTGAGAGCTTGTCCTCCGAGGGAAACAATTTTTAATGGGTGAACGGAACCCTCTGAACAGGGTGTCGATTTGGCCAGGATGCACAGCAGAAAGAGAGGAAGATCCGCCTCCAAAAGACCACCTGCTAACGTGGATCTAAGTTGGGTCCCTCTGAGCAAAGAGGAAGTTGAAGAGCTTGTCGTTAAGCTGGCTAAGAAGGGCCACAAACCGAGCGAAATAGGCATGATCCTCAGAGATGAGTACGGAGTTCCTCTCGTCAAGAGAGTGACCGGAGATAAAATAACCAAGATTCTTGAGAGGCACGGACTAAAGCCGGAGATTCCTGAAGACCTGGAGAACCTTATAAAGCGGGCCTATAAAGTGAGAAAACACCTGGAGGTTCACAGGAAGGATCTGGTTGCTAAGAGGGGCCTGAGCCTTATAGAAGCCAAGATCCACCGACTCGTCAAGTACTACAAGAGGGTCGGCAAGCTCCCCAAGGATTGGAAGTACACCCCGGAGATAGCCGAGCTATATGCGGCCTAAGATAGTTGAGGAAGCCAAGAAGATCTCCTCTTTTCTTCTCGAAAGGTGGAGCAGAGGGGATCTGGTCCCGGTTCGTATAATAACTCACATTGATGCTGATGGTTTAAGCTCGGGGGCCGTGCTGTCTTCTGCCTTTAAGAGGCTGGGCATCCCCCACCACATCACCTTCGCGAAGTACCTCAGCCCGGCTCTTCTCGAGGAGCTCTCGAGCGACAGCTACCCCCTCAATATATTCTCCGATCTTGGATCCGGATACATCGAGGACATAAAATCAACGTTCAAGAGCAGAACCGTGCTCATCTTGGACCACCACGCGCCCAACGGTAGATCGGGAAACGGATTACTGCACCTTAACCCCTTTGACTTCGGCCTTAACGGAGATCTAGATTTATCAGGGGCGGGGGTCTGCTACCTCCTAGCTAGAGAGCTGTGTGACGGAGTACCCCCCTATGTCCCACTGATAGGAGCTCTGGGAGATCTGCAGACAAATAAGTCCGGAGATTTAGTCGGAATGAACGGTAGTATACTTGATGAGGCTGTGAGGTCCGGACTCGTCGAGGTCAAAAACGATATAAGGCTTTTTGGAGGTCCGGAATATCCGCTGGCCGCCGCCCTGGAGAGGACCGTGGATCCCACCATACCCGGAATCACGGGCAACAGCCTGGCGGCGGTCAAGCTGCTCGAGAACCTCGGCATACCCATCAAGAGAGGAGATAGGTGGACCACCCTAGAGGACCTATCCAGGGAAGAAAAGGGCGCTCTCCTGAATGAGCTCATAAGGAGGCTGTCTTCCACAGGAGGAGATCCAAAAGCCCTCTTGGGTAAGATATACCTGCTGAGGGAGGAGGAGAGGGGGTCCCCTCTTCGAGACCTCAGAAGCTTCGCCACTGTGTTGAACGCCTGTGGAAGAGTTGGCGCCCCATACGTAGGGCTCTTCGTTGCTCAGGGAATGAGAGGGAAGTTCGCTGACAGAGCCTTTGATCTTCTAACGGAGTACAGACGAATTCTCACGGGATACCTCAATAAAATCGAGGAGGGGGAGCTTATCTCGATGAAAGGTAAGGTTATTCTGGTCGAAGGAGGGCGGTCCGTGGCAGATACGATGATAGGAACTCTTGTGTCGATCCTCAGTAGAAACACAATGAGGGCGGCTTTTGTGGTCGGATATGCCGAAACGGATCACGAGATGGTGAAGATATCAATTAGAAAGGTTGCTTCGGTGCCTTCCAATATCGATCTGAACGATGTGATGAAAAAACTCGGAGAGGCCCACGGAGGAAGGGGTGGAGGGCATGCTGATGCTGCTGGAGCGCTAGTACCTGCTCAAAAATTGGAGGAGTTCTTAGAAGAACTAATCAAGTTGCTTGAGAACCGGACCTGACGCTTTCAACTAGTTGACGGAGTTCCATTTCTGCCTTTCTCCTCTGATCTTTGAGTTGTTCTATAAGAGCTGTGAGGGCCTCCCTTTGCGCTTTAAGGTCGAGCAGAACCTCCTCCTTGTTCCTCCGGATGAATACATGACCTGCCTTCTCATAGAGGACAGCATCCTCCGGAAGATCTTCTATCCTTTTAACGGCATCTTCGATGCTCTTTAACTCTGATGTGAATGTAGCAAGCTGTATCCTTGCGTTCTCAATCTTCTCGAGAAGTTCTCTATACTTAAGGGTAACGAAGTCCTCACCAGCGGTGGACATGTTCATCAGGACGAGAGGCTCCTGTCCCGATAATAAGGTTATCTGTCCAGCTCTAATAAGGCCGTCTTCTCCAGATGCTGATAGGTCCTGATACGCTCTTCATAGCCGAAACCAGGGGATCTTTCTATTGGAACGATTCTGTTTCTCCTACAAGCATCCACAAACTTCCTGATCGCTTCCTCTCTTTTGGAAAAAAGGAAAACGGCTAAGCTCTCGTCGCTTGCAGGTCTAAGCTTTATCGCCCTGCTTATGTTCCTCTCTCCAAACGCCACACACAACAGCTCGATTTCAGGAGTCTTGGCCAGGTTCTTCCCCTTTCTAAAGGCCCTGACCACTCGAGCTACAAGGACAGCTGCCTGAAAATGCGATGTTATTAGTTTCCCGTCCAAGATAGCTAATCCTCTGATCTCTGATGGACCTCCCTCCTTTCTGGCCCACGCGAACACCACTGCATCCTCATCTAGGAGGAAGAGTTTCATTGATTCAACCCCGAGGACACGTTTGCGCGCCCAGGACTATTGTTTAAAGTTAATCGCTAGAAAAAAGTCAAGGGGTTCTCCCATGGAGGTAAGACATGTAGCAGTTATTGGAGCCGGGACCATGGGGCACGGTATCGCCGAGCTGTTTGCAATGAACGGATTTCTAGTCTCGATGTCGGACATCTCCGACGAGATCTTGAAAAATGCCCTCGATAAGATCTCATGGAGTTTAAACAAGCTTTACAGCAAGGGACGGATTTCTGAAAGCCCTGAGGTGATTATGAGCAGAATAAAGACCTCCACGAGCATTGAAGAGATTTGTAAAGGCGCTGATTTTGTTATAGAGGTCGTGCCGGAGAGAATAGAGATAAAGAAGGCTGTTTTAGAGAAGGCTGACGCTGCGGCCCCCGAACATGCCATTATAGCCTCTAATACAAGCAGCCTCCCGATATCCGAGCTGGCCTCCTTCACCAAGAGACCTGATAGGTTCCTAGGAATGCACTTCTTTAACCCACCGGTGCTGATGAAGTTGGTCGAGGTCATTCGAGGTAAGGAGACCTCGGATGAGGCTGTGGAGGTCACGGTGGAGCTGGCCAAGAAGCTGGGCAAAACCCCTGTGGTCCTCAGGAAGGACGTCCCCGGATTTATCGTCAACAGAATATTGCTGAGGATCATGAACACTGCCTGCATGCTCGTCCACAGAGGAGTTTACTCCATAAAGGAGGTAGACTCTGCGGCGGTGCTGAAGCTCGGCTTTCCCATGGGAATATTCGAGCTCGCCGACTACAGCGGCGTGGACGTCTTCTACTACATACTTAAAGCCATGAAGGAGAGGGGAGTGGACATATCGATATGTCCACTCATGGAAGAGCTCTTCCAGAGAGAAAAACTCGGAGTTAAGAAGGGAGAAGGGTTTTACAACTATCCAGAGCCTGGAAAATACGTCAAACCTGAGTTCGACCCTGAAGCAGCCCAAGCGGTTGATGAGTGCCTTCTCATCTCCCCTGGAATAAATGAAGCAGTTCACTTGCTCGTGGAGGGAGTTGCATCGAAGGAGGACATAGATACTGCCGTTAAGTTGGGTCTCGGATATCCCAAGGGAATTTTCGAGTACGCCGACGAGCTTGGGATCGGAAGAGTGGTCGCTTCTCTCATGGAGTTGAAGGAGAGGCTTGAATCCAAGGAGTTCGCCCCTGCAAAGCTTTTGATGGAGATGCTAAAGGAGAACAAGGTAGGGAAAGCCGCTGGACGAGGTTTCTACGACTACACCAGCAGGTACACCTCGATCTCTTTGGAGAAAGATCATGAGAAGGGTGTCGCCATCTTGAGGATGAACAGACCGGAGAAGCTCAATGCAGTCACCATGGAAACTCTTGATGAGCTTGAGAGGGCTCTGGACGAGTTGGATCGAGACGAGAAGATCAGGGTCATTGTTATAACGGGATCTGGCAGGGCATTCTGTGCCGGAGCCAACGTATCTGACTTCCTTAAGCTCAGCCCCTTTGACGCCATGAGGTACTCCATGAAGTTCCAGCGAATCGCCCAGAGGATGGAGAATTTGTTGAAACCGGTTATAGCAGCCATAAATGGGTACTGTCTCGGAGGAGGCATGGAGATCGCTCTGGGAGCGGATATAAGGATAGCATGTGAGTCAGCCAAGCTCGGACAGCCCGAGGTGAACCTCGGAATAATACCTGGCGGAGGAGCCACCCAGAGGCTGCACAGGCTCGTGGGGAGGAGCAGGGCATGCAGGTTGATGATGACGGGGGATATGATCAGTGCCAAGGAGGCTAAAGAGCTGGGATTGGTGGATGAAGTAGTTCCTGATGGAGAGCTCATGAGCAAAGCCATGGATCTGGCTCTTAAATTAGCTGAAAAGCCTCCTCTGTCATTAGCGGCCATAAAACTTGCTTTAAGGAGCGAAAAAGCTTTTACCCTCGAGGCATCCTTGTTCGGGCTGATCTTCAGCACTCAGGACTCAAAAGAAGGAGTGAAGGCCTTCTTGGAGAAGAGGAAGGCCAAGTTCACTGGAAAATAATTTTTCCCTCTTTTCTATAGGTCCGGGAGTCAGGGGTACTGGATGAGAAAACGCACCAGGACAAGCAGCTTCGGCTCCGGGGGAAGGGAATCTCACGACTCCAGAGTGTTTTACTCAAGGAAGCTTTATGTTCTTAGAGGACATGGAAAGGAGTGCTCTCCAGGCGATTTTACGGAAAATCCAGTACCTTCAAACTTTCTGGATAGGATAGTGCTTGGAGATGCTCGTGATGTCCTGAGAAAGTTGCCGGACAATTGTGTTCATCTCATGGTGACCTCACCACCCTACAATGTGGGAAAGGAGTACGATCAGGATCTGACGCTTGAAGAGTACCTGAGCTTCATGGAGGACGTCATGAGAGAGGTCTACAGGGTCCTGGTGTGGGGAGGAAGGGTCTGCTTCAACGTGGCCA
>CAZGKA010000033.1:0-9777 GCA_964525965.1 uncultured Nitrososphaerota archaeon | reverse complement strand
GGATCTTGTGCATGGCCGAGGCTTACCAGGGAAAGTGGTTTAAGCTTCCGGTTGTGGGAGACTTAGCTGAGCTAGTTATTAAGTAAAAGGAAAGTAAGTGAGGGATTTATGGATTTCATCGTCTGAAGAGGAGCTGCAGCTCCCTAACAAACATTCTCCAGTTGAGGAGGAAGTGTATCACGGCCAGTCCTATTATCACAAATCCTAAGTACTCGTGGTAGGTGCTCCAGATCTCTTTCTCGACTCCTAAAATCAAGGATTTACCGGTGTGTGGTCCCTTAGGTCCAAAGAACAGCAAAACACCGCTCACGGCTTGAAACAGGCCGACCGCTATGAGGGCTACCGCCACCACAGCTCTAGCTCTAGGACCCATGTTTCCACCACGGATTTCCACGTATTTTGACTGTATAAAAATTAACCACCCCCGCATTGGGCTTGCTATGGGATAATTGATTAATAGAGATTAACATTGTATGCACCGAACCTTTAATTATATCCCACCTGAACTCGCTCAGATCCGGATGCTGTTATTGAACGAACAAGACGTGCGCAGACTTGTTAGAGGAGCCTCAATCCTGGGAGTTGGTGGAGGAGGAGATCCAAAGTATGGCATGGATCTCCTCATTTCGGACCTGAAAAGGGGTAGATCTCTACAGCTTGTCGACTTGGAGGAGCTAGGATCTGGGATGGTCGTGACCCCATACTTCGCCGGATCACTATCCCCCGACGAGAGAGAGTTCAAGGAGGCGTTCCCGCTTAGTTACATGATGGACGCCCTCAACTCCCTGGAGGACAAGGTTGGTTGTGTGACTGAAGGAATCATTCCGACGGAGATAGGAGGAGGAAACACCGCTATCGCTCTACACATAGCTGCTGAGCTTCGCCTTCCCGTGGGAGATGCAGATCACGTCGGAAGAGGTGCCCCGGAGCTCATCCACAGTACGTTCCACTTGGCCGGCATACCCCTGACCCCGGCAGCTGTAGCTACTCACATGGGGGACGTCATACTTGTGGAGAAGTGCAGCTCCGCTGAGAGGTACGAGAAGATTGTCAGAAGCCTCTCTCTGTTGTCTGGAGGGAGGGTCTTCGTGGTGGATACTCCTGTTCTAGTGGAGACCGCGCTGAAGGTCTCCATCAGGGGGAGCATATCCAAGGCCATCGACCTCGGAAGTGCCGTGGAGGAGGCTCTTTCTCTCTCGGAGGATCCTGCTGAAGAGGCCGCCTCCTTCCTCGAGGGAAAGGTCGTGCTGAGGGGGCAGATCGCTGATGTGGATCTAAGGAAGGAGGGAGGTTTTCTCGTCGGAACGTACAAGGTGAAAGGGGACGGGGTAAGTCTGGAGATACACGTAAAGAACGAGAACATAGCAGCTTTCTGGAGTTATGGTGAACCTGCAGTTCTACCACCCGATCTCATAATTGTCATGAACGATGACGGATGGGGTGTCGTCAACAGTGACCTAGAAGGGGGTATGGAGGTGTCCGTGATAGCTGCACCTGCTCCGCTTCAGTGGAGAACGGAGGCTGGTTTAGCTGTCATGGGGCCGAAGCACTTCGGCTTTGACCTTGATTACATCCCGGTGGAGGTGCTCCTAGGAGAATGAGGTTCAGAGGACACGGGTTCTCGGTGGTCAGGGAGGATCTGTGGCTGTGCATAGGAGGCACTGCAGAGGAATTCATCTTATCCATAAAAGAACTGGAAGGTTGTTTTTCCTTCTTATCCAAAGAAAGATCGTCTGATAAGTGCTTAGGACCGTTCAGAATGCTGATTTTCAATCCAACAGAGCCGTGCGTTGTTGGATTCTTGGCCACCGTGCTCGAGGCTCTGGCGGAGGCGGATGTGCCTATAATGGCCTACAGCAGCTATCACAGGGATTACGTCCTCGTTCCTAGCGCCAGACTGGATGAGGCGGTCCGCTCGCTGGAGGATAGAGGTTTCAAGTTCAGGGGGGAGGTCGACCTCTGACCGAGGATCAATCCCCGAAGGCCCTGTCGCCGGCGTCTCCAAGTCCCGGAACTATGTACCCCCTCTCATCCACGACGGGATCCAGAGCCACGGCGTAGAGGGTGAGGTCCAGGTTTGACTCCTCAGAGAACCTCTTGAGCTTCTCCACAGCAACGGGGGTAGCTATTGCCGAGGCTATTATGTATCTGCTGGCCATGTCACCCTCTATGAGCGTCTTGAGAACTCTGAGCATTGTAGAGGCCGTGGCGACCATGGGATCAGCTATCAGCACCACGTCCTCCCTCGTTATCTGGGGCAGTTTTCTGTAAGCTATCTCGATGTCGAACTCATATCCCTTCCTCATGCCCCTCTCCTCAACCCTTCTGGCTGAGATTATACCCTGTCTGGCATTCGGAAATATCTTTATCAGCCCCTCGGTCAGGGGCCAGGCCGCCCTGAGCACGGTGACTATGACCACCCTGTCGGCTCCCACGACCTCGACTCCCTCAGCCATCCCGAGAGGTGTTTCCACCTTCACGGTCCTCGTCGGAAAGTCTCTGATTATCTCCAATCCTAGAACTCTCCCTAGTCTAACGAGGCCCTTCCTGAAGGCTATCTGACCTGTTCTCTTGCTTCTAAGCTCGGTGAGGACAGCTTGCGCGTAGGGATGATCGACTATCTTCAGCTTAAACATATTGAGGGAGGAGAAGAGGGTATCAATAAAATGTTTGATCCGGTCCAATCGAGCGAACCGTGAATCAGGGGTTCACCCCGAGCAGATCCCCCACGACGAAGAGGACCGGAACCAGGGACAGGCCCACCACTCTTCCCTCTTCTGTGAGGCTGTAGAACACGCGAGGAGGTTTGCCCGGGACTACCTTTCTCTCCACGAGCCCCCTCTCCTCCAAGAGCTTGAGCTTGTCCGACAGCACTCTGGAGCTCACGTTGAGAGCGTTCTTTATCTGATTGAAGCTCAACTCTCCTCCAAAGAACAGACAATAGAGGATCTCTGGAACCCACTTCGAGAGTATCTCCGAGAGGATGGGAGATAGCTGCTGCATCTTCTCCGATATTTCACTAAGTTCCAGCTGTTCTGAATTGATTCTCCTAAGCGAATTTTCTATCTCATCCAGGGTGCTGTGGATGAACTTTCTCAGGCCGTTAATATTTGAGGTCATGCCTATCACCTATGAAAACCAACCTTGAGTGTTATATTAACATTTAGTGTCTAAAATCCACTAAGGTTGGGTAAGGTCGGTCTTACTGGGAGAGATTATATAAATTAAAGTTTTTTCGACTTCTTACAGAAATTTAATGAACCATCAGCTCACGACGATCACCTTGTTGGGATATGATGAAGAACTTGCTCTGTTTCTGTGATGTGAAGCAGGTCTCTGAGTAGCTAGAAAGGTCATGAGTAGGTGTAAAAGTTCAAAGATATTCAGTGCACCAGACTCATGATCAACATCTCCAAGGCACCGACCAAGGCTCCTATCGCCGCGTCGTTAAGGGCTATGTAGTTCAGCTCCCTCCCCACAGCCTCCTTGAACATGACCTCGAACTCCTCCACGCTGACCTCATCGAACTTCTTCACTATGTAATCCTCCAGATCTATCCTGCTGCCAGCCCTCAACATGAACCTCTCGGTCAGCAGGGTCACCAGGTATTTAGCCAGCTCCCTGACGAAGTTGCTGATCAGCGCCGAGTTGAGGGGGAGGGGGACCCTCGATGTTCGGAGCTCCCTGTCCACAGCCGACCTCACTATCTCCACGATCTCCTCCCCCGTGATGACCCTGCCCGAAACTATGCTGGCGACCCTCCTCGCTATGTCCCTCTTCCTCCTAGGGAAGACCCCCTGGATCACCACCGGGCCCAATCTAACGGGTTTCCTCGGATGGAATAGCATCCATATGGCCAGCCTGTTGGCTAGATACCCTATGAGCGACCCGAAAGCGGACCCGAGCAGTATCATCCAGGTTCTCATTTCAGCACTCCGTTTCCTCGGGTCGATAATAAGGATTTTTGTCTTCAGGGATGATTCCTCTCGATGGCTAGGATCATAAGGATAAGGTGCACCAAGTGCGGAGAGGTGGTGTTCAGGTACCAGAAGATGGGAAAGGGGCGCGTGTGGAGGTGCTGGAGGTCGAGGATCGTCCAAGATTTCTCCGTGAGGGAGGGGGATGAGGTAAGGTGTCCCAGGTGCGGCAACCTAATCGGAACGGACAAGGGCCTCTTCGTGAAGATGAGGCAGAGCTCGTTCAGGGTGACCTCCTAGAGCGCTTCCTCGACAGAGTGCTGCTTGAAATCGCTGAAAGGGGGGTGTTCAGGAGGGGCGACTTTGAGGTCTTCGTCGAGAGGAGGTTGGACGGGGCTTACCTGGCCGAGGCTGTTTACAAACTTAAGAGAAGCCTGCCAGCTTCACTTCCTGAGGATAAGGGGGTAGAGGTCAGGGTCAGAGGAGGGTCAGTCCTCCTGAGATCCAGCGGTGAATCCAAGAGAGGCGCTCTTCGGAAGGTCATCAGATGGGCCCTCTCCGTCAGGTATCCCGATGTCCACGTGACGAGAAGGGCCGGATGCTACGTGGAGATAAGAGAGGGCAGGGTCGTGAGGGTCGGGAGGCCCAGGCTCTCCTACTGCCCCCTCGCCGCCAGGACGTTCAGGATGCCCTTCACCAAGGAGTCGATCATCGAGGGGTTCGCCAAGAGGATAGGTGAGGGGATGTTCTGCGAGGAGAGATGCGTGAGCAGGAGGAGGGACTGGGTCCTCTATGGGGCATCGGAGATCATGGCCGACGCCCTGGAGGATGGCCTTATAGATGCGGCTGTGACCGTCTGTGAGGGAGCTGGAACCGTGGTGTCCAGCAAGCCCGAGATAGTTCAGGGGATGGGAGCTAAGATGACAGGCGTCTTCCTGACTTCTCCCATGAGGACTGTGATAGATAAGCTTGAGGAGAGCTCTCTCGTGGTCTTTCCCTTTACGGCTGAGATAGATCAGCTCAAAGGAGTTGAGCTGGCAAGGGAGAGGGGTTTCAGAAGGCTGGCCGTGACCTTCGCCTCCGGAGCCGTGAGGAAGATGCGCTTTCTCGACGAGGACGTGATAAAGCTGGCCGTGTGCACCACGGGGATAGGGGTTTACGAGGCCTCCGTGGCCAAGGAGCGCGCCGACATAGTGTGGGGATGCGCCTCCAAGAACGTGAGGAAAATTGTGGCTCCTCACGCAGTTCTCCAACTGGGGATCAAGATCCCCGTCTTTGTGATGACTGAAAAAGGCCTAGAGCTTGTTAAGGCCAGGATAAAGAGGCTCAGCAGAAAGCTCTGGATGAAAATGGCTGATCTCAGGATGGATAGGAGGTACTGCATCTGGAGGAGGTGGCCTTCAAGCCCGGACGAGGAGTTCAGGATGGAGGAGGCTGAGCTCCCTGTGGAGGGCGATGGGCCCACCCCCCTCCTGTGAATCGCTCAATAGCTCTTTACCAATAATTTTTATAGAGCGAACTTCGTTTAAACCGGATGATGGACGGAGGGATTGAGGTCTTCAACCTCGTGAAGTCCTACGGAAGAACCAGGGCCCTGAACGGTCTCTCCTTCACAGTTAACTCTGGGGAGATATATGGGCTTCTCGGCCCGAACGGCGCTGGGAAGACCACCACCCTGAAGATACTGGTTGGTCTGCTGAGGCCCGACAGAGGAACCGCCAAGATATGTGGTGTGGACGTTGTGAGGGACAGGGTAAGCGCGCTGAGACACGTTGGCTACATACCGGAAAACCCTGTTTGTTTCCAAAACCTGACCGTGAAGGAGTTCTTCGAGTTCATTGGATCTCTCAGAGGGATGAGAAAAGAGGAGATCGAGGAGGCCATGGAGAGATACCTGGAGGGGGTCGACATGACGGACAAGAAAAGCACTCCAGTGAAGAACCTGTCGCGCGGCATGGTCCAGAAGCTCCTGGCCTCTGTAGCTTTCATGGTGAGACCCAGCGTCCTCGTGCTCGACGAACCCATGGCCGGGATGGATCCGGAGGCTCAGCACTTCTTCAAGGAGGAGGTGAGGAGGTTCGCCTCGCAGGGAGCTGCTGTGCTCATGTCCAGTCACCTCCTGGACATGGTTGAGAGGTTCTGCACCAGAGTCGGGATAATAAGTAGGGGAGTGCTGGTTGCTGAGGGAGATCTCCAGGAGATAAGGAGAAGAGCTGAATCCGGTGAGGAGGCCACGCTTGAGGAGGTTTTCCTGAAGATCGTGGGGAAGGGCTGATGGCTGGAGGAAAGAGCTTCACCATAGCCAAGTATCTGATCTTAAACAACGTCCCCTTCCTCAGGAGGTACAAGATCATAGTTGCAGCGATCCTCATCCTCATGTCCGTCTTTCTGGTTCTGGCTCTGTCCTATCATGGGAAATATCCAGCTCCCGGTGGTTCGGAGTTTCTCAGTGCTCTAAGGAAGTTAGGGATCACCAAGGAGCTGGCAGTCTCGATTATCAGCCTCATCTTGGTTGCGCTCTTCATAATGGCGGTCCTCGCCGGAAAAAGAGTTCTCATGGAGGAGGCCGAGTACGAGATACTGATGTCCCAGCCCGTGGATATGAGGAGCTACTTCTTAGCCAAGAACCTGCAGGAGCTCGTGGGAAACCTCTCGTCTGCCTTCTACTTCCTTGTTGCCATGCTGATCCTCGTTCCCTCCGAAGATCTCTTCAGAATCCTTCTCCTAGCGGCATCCACGTTCCTCCTGACTGAGTATCTGTCCCTTCTGCTGGGCGCGATCATCGTCCTCAAGATCGTCCTCGGGGAGAGGTACCGGTTCGTCAAGCTAGGGACCGCTCTTTACGCTCTGGCGGGTTTACTCCACTCCATAACCATGTTAAGCGTTTCTCCCATCCTGAAGGCCCCCTTTGAGCTTCCTGTGGAGGCGGTGGTGTACTACGCAGCCGTGTCAGAAAGCGATCTGTCGATAGGGGTCAGGTGCGCCGCTACCCTCGTGATCGTCGTCCTGCTCATGATTGCAATGTACTGGCTGGCGGACAAGGTTCATCCGGAGGACGTTAAGGGACTACGAAGGGTTGGGGAGACCCAGGCGAGGGAAAGATCCCTCTACTCTGAGAAGGCCCAGCTCACCGTGATGAGACAGATCTTCACCGATATCTGCTCGACAGGACATGCGAAGCTTCTAATCATAGGGCTTGTCGTCTCCTTCATCGCTGGTTTCGTCGTCAGGCTTTTGCTAGGAGAGGTGGGAATTCAGGTCCAAGAGGCCGGCTTCGCGCTCTCGGTGGTGGTCCCCCTCGTCGTGGGGGAGGTAGTTATGATCACGTCCAGCTTGGTTCTCAGTAGAGATCTACTTGCCCTGTGGATCTACAGAGTTTATCTATCGGACATGAGCCCCGTGGCTGAGTTTCTGGTTCTAAAGCAGATAATCTATCTGTCAGAGGTCTTCCTCGGGGCCTCTCTGTTTCTGGTCGCTATGACCGGTGACTTCACCTACATCCTCCTTCCAGCTGCGCTCCTCCCGCTGTCCTCAGTTCTCTCGTGTTTAACCATCGCTGTGTTAGTTCTCCTTTCCTCCAGAAGAAAAATCGTTAGAGAAGCTCCAACTGGTATGTACGCCCTGGAGAGCTTCGCCATGAGCCTAGTTCTGGTGATAGTGCTCCCAACTGTCATGACAGGTATCTTGCTGTTTCAGCTGATGGGCGACAGGGTTCTGATGAGCATTGTTTCGCTAATCTCAGCGATCATGATCACCGCTGCGGGCATAAGGGTGGTCGATTGGGTTCTGGAGAGAGGTGACATACCGTCCTGACAGCTTCTGTCCAAATTAGATCTTGACGTATATGGTGATGCAGGCGACAGCCACTATGATCTCGTCAGTCTTGTCGCCGAACTCCTTCAGCATCACACCCCTGCCGCTCAGGCCACCCTCCACCACCCGAACCGATTTCTCACAGTTCAGGGGAATGGCCTCTTCCACCCTGGCCAGCTCGACCCATTCGTGATGGGGAACTCCCACAAGCGCCTCCACCCGGATATCCGAGTCCTCGAAGATCTCCTCCAGGCCTACAGTGCACACCCTAGCTATGGCGTCCTTGACCGCCCTCTCGGCAGCCTTCGTCGGGTCTTGACCATGTTGATCTACCCCCATCCCTATCTCAATCACGTACCTCTTCCACTCGGCCGTTTCTCATCACCTTCCTGTTAAATAAATTTTCTCGGCGGAAATAGTTGCTTCCAGAGAAGAATCTTGGATTTTAAGGAAGGGGAAGCCTTCACAGCGCATCGGACCACCCTCCTGGTTAGAACTTTGTAGAACGAATTTATACATCTTTCGCGCCCCCCGTCGGTCTCCCGGCCGCGTCGCGCGGCGATGAACAAACCGTCGTAGCTTTCAGCTCTCCGCATTACTAAAGATCCTAACTCCGAGAAGGGACGGCCCTTTTATAAGCCACTCCCCGCCTTCTCTCCTTACGGCCCCCTTGAGAATGCCTGTCGCCAGCTCCCCTAAAGTCATGAAGGCTACGTTCTTCGTCTTCATGTATCTTACGAAGTCTCTCAGCTCTTTGATGCTCTTGTCGTCGAGCTTGTGGTAGTGAAGCTCCAACACAAAAATACCTCCCTTTTCATAGATCCTGTCGAAGGATCTCTTGAGCGATTTCAGATCGTTGGTCCTGTTGGAGGTCCAGTTGTAGAATGTCTCCGTCGCTGGTATGATCACAACATTCCCGCATACCTTGAACCAGGTGTCGTTTCCGAAGATCCCTCCGGAGAGAGTCTTGAACCCCAATCCCTCGGCAGCTCTCACCGTGTTGATGTCATAGGTATCGAACGGTGGAACAAATGTTATGGGTTCTATCCTGAACGCCTTTCTCAGGATCCTCCTTCCACTTCTCATGAGTTCAAGCTGTTCATCATAGGGAAGGCCGCCGAACTCGCTGACCCCTTGAAAATGGCTCCTCTCGTCGTGCGTGTAGCCGTGCTGTGCTATCTCGAACAGATCTGGATATCTCGTTATCAGGTAGTTTAGATAGGAGAGAAACCTCTTGTCCTGCCAGGGGTAGTATGTGCTGTGAATGTACGGTATCACGCTGTAGGTAGCCGGGACGTCCTCCTCTATCAACATCTGGGAGAGGTCCTTCAGCTCTTTAAACTTGTAGAAGGGCTGGGGGTCATCGTTTCTGATGACCACTATTGTTTTGACAATCACAGATCTCCTCTCGATCTGTGAGTGGATGAGCGCTGCTAAGGCCATCGCTGCAACTAGGATGACCACGATGAGGACCAGGGCATCGCGCCTCAATCTTTATCTTTCCCCTTGAGATCTCCGGATGTACGTTAAAAAGCTGAGGTTCAGCCTCACGGATGATAGACCACGAGCAGCTCAGTCCCCTCGGAAAGGCTTCCCAAGTGTCTCGATCCTTTGGGAATCAGGAAGGCCTTTCCCCTGAGCAGCTCTATCTCCCTATCTTCGACCCTGAGCCGGAGGGCCCCTCTGATCACATATACGACCTCATCAGCATCGTGGGTGTGCGGGGGGATCTCTTCCTCCTCCTCGGCCTCGACTCGGATCACACGCACATCTCCTGACTCCAGCAAAATGATCCTCCTCAAAAATGACCCCAGAGAAGGCTCAAAGGAAAAATAAAAATGATTTCACTGTTCTAGAGGCTCCCATCTGACGATATCCCGGAACAGGCAGGAAGACGTTCTCACCTTAGCCCTGTGCTTCAGAATTGAGTACACCTTCCCTCCCGAGAGCTGACCCAGGAAGAAGGAGCCCACAAGAGCTGGAAAAGTTATGAGCGCCCATCCAAGTCCTGAAACGAATCTGAGAGCTATGACTATCAGCACAGGGA
>CAZGKA010000032.1:0-39219 GCA_964525965.1 uncultured Nitrososphaerota archaeon | reverse complement strand
GTTCCTCCGGATCTCCTTGTCGGTAGATCTGAGCTCAGAGTTCTGTTTTCGGAAGGGAGATCTGTTAGGCATTATCACGGTTTCACCGCTTTCAGCATTTATAAGAGTGTCCCCCCCTGCCCGATGGATTGGAACCGAGATTACCCTCACATGAAGCCGTGGACGAAGCTGGTTCTCGGACCATGTGGGGTTCAGCTCCGGAGGTCCCCGAATGCACCGGCACTGCACCGAGAGACCCTTACCACGGGACGCTCATTAAAATTTTTCCAAGTTAGGAATAGCGAATTTTTTACGCTTGCTTCCAGAAACCGGTCGGCGGCGGAAAGGGAACACATATTTATTTTAGGATCTTTCTTTCCTTTAGAAAAATGACAGAGCTTTTATCCCTAGCTCTCCTCGGCTTCTTTGCTATAATCGCTCCTCTGACAGCCAAAATTAGCAAAATCCCATGTGTAGTGATAGAGATAGTTCTCGGCATGCTCTTGGGGAGAACTCTCTTCAACGTGGTCGACGTGAACGGGGCATGGACCTCCTTTCTGTTCGACTTTGGCTTGATCTATCTGCTGTTCTTGGCCGGATTGGAGATAGATGTCAAGTTTCTCAGAAAGAACGCCATGGATTCTCTCGTCATCGGTTCTGCCTCGACCCTGATACCCTTCGCCCTCGGATACGTCACCGGAGCGCTCTTGAACGCTGACCCCATGATCTTGGGAGCTATATTCTCGACCACCTCGGTGGGAATCGTGCTTCCAGCAGCCAAGGAGATGGAGGAGAGCATGAACAACGTCCTCTCGTCAGAGAAACCGTTCTCCAAGATCCTGATAGGGGCCACCACCGTGTCGGACATGGGGAGCATGCTTATCCTCGCCTTCATAGTCCAGAGCGAGAGCGGCAACCTGAACATGATACCCCTGATATTCCTCTCGATGTTGCTCATGATACCCTCCCTTAAGGCCATAAGAGCTTACTCCAAGATCGTCCACAGGATACAGGATCTGGAGAAGAGGTACCACTTCACGACAAGACTGGCCATGATCCTGATGATAGTCTTTGCCGCTTTAGCGGAGGCCATAGGGGTTCACGCGGTTGTAGGATCTTTCTTCGCAGGAATACTCGTTTCTGAGCTTACGGAGAGTTCGGAGGATCTCCTGAAAAGTTTAACCTCGTTTGGATATGCCCTCTTCCTTCCCATGTTCTTCCTGATAGCTGGAGCAAAGATAGACCTTCCTGCTGCTCTCCACGGGGGAGATCTCCTTCTCCTTCCGGTTTTCCTGGTGCTCAGCTTCGTGGGCAAGCTGGGAGGCACCTACGCGGCTGCGATCAAGAGGGGACTTGGAAAGGAGGCCTCGCTCGTCATGGGGACCTTCATGTGGGCGAAGCTCAGCCTGACAATCGCCGCCGCTGAGGCTGGCCTCAAGTTGGGGATGATAGACATACCGCTCTACTCGACGCTCATAGTGTTCGCCCTGCTAACAGTAGTTCTGGCTCCGATAATGGCTAAAGTGCTGGTGAGCAAGTATGCATCGTTCATAGCAGAGGTGGAGGCCGCGGAGGAGGTGCTGTGATCAAGGGACTATCCCTCTTATATCGTCCAGCGTCAGTCCCCTCTCAGTCAAGAACGATCTCAACCCGTCGACGATCTCGTTTATGACTTTTAATCCCTTTCTCAGGGCCGTTCCGACTCCAACAGCGTTAGCTCCGGCCATGATCATCTCAGCGGCATCCCTCCAGCTTTCCACACCTCCCGTCCCGATTATGGCCACATCGGGGAGGGTCTTTCTTATCTCGTAAACGAAGCGGACCGCCACAGGTCTCACGGCAGGACCCGAGAGACCCCCGATCACCCCTCCGAGCACAGGCCTCATGAGGTCCACATCTATCACCATGGCCTTCAAAGTGTTCACCGCTGTGAACCCATCAGCTCCAGCTTCGTGGAGGGCCCTCACGAAGGATTGGACGTCCTGCACGTGGGGGGTGACCTTGACCAAGATGGGGACGTTGACCTCCCTGTCGACAGCCTTCACGAGCTCGACGGACCTGTTCACCAAGTTTATCCCGATATCTGAGACGTTGGGACATGACGTGTTGACCTCAACAGCAGAGGCTCCCGCCTCGACCAAGAGGGAGGCCATGGTTCTGGCCTCCTCAGCCGAGGATGGCGCGATGCTCCCTATGATCGGCACCGACAGGTGGGGGATGGCCGACCTTATCTCCTCGCACATGATCCCGATCCCGGGGTTCGGAATTCCCATCGAGTTCACGAGGCCGAACTCAAGCTCCACCACGTTCGGCATGGGATTTCCGGATCTGGGCTCAAAGGTCACGGATTTTGTGGTTACTGCCCCAGCTCCTTCTCTGTCCAGCCGCAGGAACAATCCCCTACTGACGCCGAGGATACCGGAGGCTATTACAACGGGATTTCTCAGCTTAACTCCAGCTAGATCAACTTCTAACAAGCCTCTCCCTCCTGACTATCTCCTCAGCCGCTTTAACAGGATCCTCCGACGAGAGGATGGCCCTGCCAACTATCTCGAAGTCAGCTCCATATCTCAGAGCTTCTCCGGGAGGAGCTCCTTGCTTTATAACTCCGGGGGAGATTATCGGGAGATCCGTGAGTTCCCTCACCCTCCTTATCTGCTCGGGCCTGGTGGCACCCACCACCAACCCGTCTATTCCGACATCGATCCCGTAGGAGAGCATCTTCTCCACGTTCTCCTCGAGGAGAGGGGCCCCGTGGCTCATGACCAGAACCCCGATCATATCTCTTCCCATCTGATGGACCAGTTTGACGGGCTCCTCCAGGCTGAAGGGAAATATATGGGCTATCACACAGTCGAATCCCTTGTTCAGGAGCTTTTCCACCAGAATTGAGTTTATAAATGGAACGTCGGCCATCTTTATGTCGGCTATCCTGTATTCCGACCTGATCTCAGCGGCAGCGTCCAGGCCGATCTCGAAGATCAGTGGAAGGCCCACCTTCACAGCTACCACAAGGTCGGACAGTGCCTCAATCAGATCGGAACTCGCAGGACGATCGACAGCCAGTATGAGCCGAGAATTCTTCTCACGAGAGATCTCCATGAGGCGAGAGAGCAGCATAAGAAGAGTATCTGGTTCACGATAAAAACCTAGGAGTTCCTCTCCTCTACCATCTGGAGGAGCTTGGAGACATCATAATTCTCTATAACAGAGACACCGGACTCGCTCAAAAGAAACTTACATTCTTCGGGAGCTTTCTTCACCATGACCACGTAATCTATGCCGGTGTCTATCTTCTTGACGGATATCGCTAGAGCCTTCTTGACGGTCAGCTCCCCGTCCAGTATTATGACGGCTAAGGGTCCCTTTCTCGTGTTTATGAGGAAGTTTACTTGGTGGTAAACGGAGGAGGACCCTATAATAGAGTAATCAATGTTGAAGGGGATTCCCCTCTTCCTGAGCTCCTCGGAGATCTTCTCTTTTATTAAATCAGAATCTAAAACCTCAGGTGGAGGCATTTTGCTCGCCATCTTCTCCCGTGAGCTCCTCCTGACACTGGACCACCCAATCCAGTTGTGTCCCATCAAGAACACTCTTCCCCTCGATCATAAAAAACTGATAGGTTGGATGTATTATATCAATTGGCACTCCCTATTTTATTTAAGCATTTGTTAGAATATTACGACCAGATGATTTATATGGAGTTCATTGTTTCGTCGTCGGGATCGTCAGTTTTTAGTGCTGGCTAGGTAAGTTTGATTCGATGCTCATAGAGCCTCTCGCCTTTGACAGCATGGGCGTTCGCAGCATGGCCACCTTCGTCAGGACGAAGGATCTTAAAATCCTGATAGATCCGGGAGCCGCTCTAGGTCCAAGAAGATACGGCTTACCGCCTCATCCCGTGGAGATTCGGGCTCTGGAGCTTTTGTCCAAGAGGATAGAGGAGAGGGCCTTGGAAGCTGACGTCATAGTGGTGACCCACTACCACTACGACCACCACAACCTCGGGGACAGGA
Organism: uncultured Nitrososphaerota archaeon; assembly: GCA_964525965.1. GTDB lineage: Archaea > Korarchaeota > Korarchaeia > Korarchaeales > Korarchaeaceae > Methanodesulfokora. The sequence continues at coordinate 35,224 of CAZGKA010000032.1, read as the reverse complement.
TATCCTTGGACATATACAGAGGAAAGCTCCTCTTCATAAAGGATCCGGACAACATGATAAATTTCAGTCAAGGGAAGAGGAGGGCTCCCCTTTTCCTAGAAAAGATTAGAGGTCTCCCGACCAAGATAGACGTGGCTGAGGAGAACTCGCTGAAGGTTGGAGATACCGTGGTGAAGTTCTCCAAGGCAGTCACGCATGGCGCCAACAGCAGGCTGGGCTATGTGGTCGAGGTCTACATCTCGGACGGCAAGATGAGTTTTCTTCATAGCTCAGACGTGGAGGGTCCTGTCAACGATGAGCAGGTGGAGTTCATCCTAGATATGAACCCAGAGGTCCTGTTCCTTGACGGACCCATGACCTACATGCTCGGCTACAGGTTCTCACAGGATCACCTGAGGAAGGCCATGGAGCTCGTGGAGAGGATAGTTGAGGAGACCGATGTTAAGAAGATCGTGTGGGATCACCACCTGCTCAGGGACCTCGACTTCCGAAGCAAGATAGCAGACGCCGTTGAACATGCCTCTGGGAAAGGGGTGAAGATCGTGACAGCCGCTGAGTTCCTGGGCGAAAGAAACAACCTTCTGGAGGCCCGAAGGAGGGAGCTTTATGGTAGGTAAATTCGTCCCCCTCTTGAACAAATGCGTTAACTTGGAGAGCCTCGAGGCAGCCTAGTCGCTATCTGAGGACAATGATTTTAGGATTTAGGACCTCCGACAGGTCGGTGGTCTTTCTGTACCTCGACGAAATGAGAAAGCTTGTGTCCCTTGGAACAGATCTCGGGGCTGAGTTCGTCGAGATAAGGTATGAGCGGGCCTATGGGATAACTGTCCTAGCTGAGGACGAGGTTGTGAGGGTCCTGTCCTACGGAGAGAGCGAGGGTTTCGGTGTCAGGGCCTTCTTCAAAGGAGCTTGGGGGTTCTCCTCCACTCAGAGGTTGGATCTTTTAGAGGAAAGCCTTAGAAACGCTGTTAAATTAGCTAAACTCTCTTCGAAGATGAGAAAAGAGGTTTTCGAGATGAAGGGAAGCTCAGTCAGAGGACACTCCAAGCTGTACGCGAAGATCGACCTGGAGGACGTGAGCACCGAGGAGAAGGTGAGGCTCGTCCTAGAGGCCCAGAGGGCTGGGAGAAAGTTCGACAGGGTCAAGAGCATAACGACCAGGTACTCCGACGGGAAGGTTCACAAGGAAGTTGTGAACAGTTTTGGAACGGAGACCTCCCTGGACACTTCCCGCGTCAGCTTCATGACCAGATCCTACGCCAGCGAGGGGGGAATCACTGAAAGGGCCATGGAGGCCATAACAGGCACGGGAGGCTACGAGATAGTTTTGGAGGGCGATCCCTTGGACAAGGCTGAAACAGCTTCGAGAAGAGCGGTTAACCTTCTCTCAGCTAGATCAGCGCCCTCTGGAAAATTTAAGACGATACTGGATCCGAAGCTGGGTGGAGTCTTTATTCATGAGGCTTTTGGTCACGCAAGCGAGGCGGATCTTGTCCTAGCTAGGATGAGCCTCCTAGAGGGCAAGATAGGACAGAAGGTCGGAACGGAGCTGGTCCGGGTGGTCGACGATCCGACCTTGGAGGGACTCTTCGGGAGCTACAGCTTTGACGATGAGGGGATGCCTGCCAAGCGGAAGGTGATCGTTGATAGAGGGGTTCTGAAGGGGTTCATGCACAACTTGGAGAGCTCCTCCCGCATGAACTGCGAGAGCACTGGAAACGGGAGAGCTTGTTCCTACGACGCTCCTCCGATAGTCAGAATGAGCAATACATTCATAGATCGGGGAGACAGCTCTCTGGAGGAGATGCTATCCGAGATGAGGGACGGAATATATGCCATAGGCTCCCTCTACGGCTACACGAACCCGGCCAAGGGACAGTTCATGTTCAAGGCGGAGGAGGGATGGCTCGTCGAGAAGGGGGAGCTCAAGCAGAGGCTGAGGGAGGTCGCCCTCTCCGGGGACATCCTCAGTATACTAGGGAACGTGGAGCTCATAGGAAAGGATCTATCGTTCCAAGGAGGATATTGCGGCAAGGACGGACAGACTGTGCCTGTATCGATAGGATCTCCACACGTCCTCGTCAAGGAGGTGGTGTTCGGTGGAATGGGATGAGATAATAAGGAAAGGGATTAAGAGGGTCGACCAGGTCGAGATATATGAGGAGAGATCCCGCATCATAGTTGTCGACGTCGAGAAGGGAGAGATAAAGCGGGCGGAGGTCAGCTTCTCTTCGGGAGTAGGGATAAGGGTACTGAAAGGTAAGAGGCTGGGTTTCGCTTACGGGAACACGGAGGCGGCGGAGAAAATACTCGAGGAGGCCATAAAGGGATGCGAGGCCAACAGGGAGGATCCAAACCTTCCCGGCTTCGCTCCGGAATCGAGGCCCAGCACCGTGGAGGGTCTGTTCGACAGCAGACTAGATGAGATGGAGCCTGAAGAGGTGTTTGATATGGTCAAAGCCATGGTGGAGGCCTCGAAGATCTCAGACAAGGTGTACTCGGTCTCAGCCAGCATGGAGGTCGCCTCTACCCAGATAACCGTGATCAACTCCGAGGGCTTGGATCTCACGGAGAAGAGGACCGTGATCTCCGCGGGATGTTATGTATCGTCCAGGGATGGCAGCAGAGCTAGCACTGGATCTGAGATCGGTGAAGGAAGATGTCTAGAGTCGGTGGATCCTGAGCGCATAGGAAGAACTGCTGGAGAGAGGGCCATAGCCTCTCTTAACTCTGTCCAAGCGGAGACCGGTGAATACCCGATGGTCATATTGCCCAGAGCTTCTCCCAAGTTTCTCGGCTTCTTAGTTGGTTCTGCCGCAAATGCAGACAACTTACAGCACGGTAGAAGCTTTCTAACCGGCAAGCTTGGAACTATGATAGGCAGAGAGGAGATCTCCCTCATAGATGATGGTCTGCTCGCTGGAAGGCTCGGGAGCAGGAGCTTCGATGATGAGGGGACGCCCACCGGAAGGACCTATGTCGTGAGAGAGGGGGTCTTCGAGAGCGCTATCTACGATAGGTACACCGCTCACAAGGAGGGAAGGGAGAGCACTGGGAACGCCAGAAGATCTTACAGCTCTATACCGAGTGTGGAGCGCAACAATGTGGTTCTCTCAGCGGACAAGATATCCGGCGATGACGTGATGGATGTCAAGAAGGGGATCCTCCTGATAAGCACGGGAGATAGCCCGAACTTGGCGAATGGAGAATTTTCAGGGTTGATAAGCGAGGGGTTCCTGATAGAGAATGGAGAGATAACCAAGGGCCTAAAAGGAACAAACTTCTGCCTCAACCTGTTGGACCTGCTGAAGAATGTGGAGGTCGTGGGAAAGGAGGTCAGGGACATAGCAGGGGTGATAGCTCCACCTATAAGGATAAGAAAGGTTAGGATAGCTGGTTCTTAGACGTCGAGGTAGAAGCTCCTCTCCCAGTCGCTCACGTGAAGTCTGGACTCCAAGATCTCCTTCTTCTTTATTTCCACGTACCTCTCGAAGATCTTCTCTCCGACAGCCTTTATGAGGACTTCATCCTTCAGAGCGTAATTCATCGCCTCCTCTAAGGATCCGGGAAGCATGTCCACGGAGTCCCTTGCATGGTAGAGGTTGCCCTCGTAAGGTTCACCCGGATCGAGCTTCTTCTCTATTCCGTCCAAACCGGCCGCAAGGACAGCCGATAGCAGGAGGTACGGATTGCTTGAAGGGTCGGGAGCCCTGTACTCTATCCTGTGAGAGCTGCTTCCGTTGGCCACAGGCACTCTCACCAAGGCAGATCTGTTCCTGTGCCCCCAGGCTATGTAAACTGGTGCCTCGAATCCAGGAACGAGCCTCCTGTAGGAGTTCACGGTCGGGGAGGCAAAGAACGCTAGAGCCTTGGCGTGGGTCAGCACCCCGGCTAGGAAGTTCAGCGCCAGCTCTGACAGCTTCCCGTTCTCCCCGGAGAAGAACATGTTCTCACCGTCCTTGAAGAGGCTCAGATGTAGGTGCATTCCCGATCCGTTCATTCCCTCGAAGGGCTTCGGCATGAAGGTGGCTCGGAGGCCGAGGTCCGCGGCCACCTTCTTTATGGCGGTCTTGTAGGTCAGTATATTGTCGGCGGTCCTCACAGCAGAGTCGTACCTGAAGTTTATCTCGTTCTGTCCGGGAGCCACCTCGTGGTGCATCACCTCCGGCTGGAGACCCAGTTTTCTCAGCTCCTCAGCGAACTTTATCCTGAGCTCGAGCATGTCATCGAAGGCGTGGAAGTAGCCGGCCGAGTCGTACGGCCTGCCGTCCTTGAGGAGGAAGAACTCCACCTCCGCCCCGACCCGGAAGTCCATTCCAAGCCTCCTTTTGAGTTCCTCCAAGTTTTCCTTGAGCCTTATCCTAGGATCTATTCCCGCTGGATCCACAACCTCCGCCGTGACTATGACCGCCTTGCCACCGTTAAGGGAGGTCAAGCGCAGCGTATCGGGATCTCCCTTCACAACTATATCGGACTCCTCTATCCCGGTCATCGCGACAGAGGATCCGTCTACATCTATGCCCTCCGTGATCAGCTGATCGTAGAGCTCCTTGGCTATCGTGAACATCCTCACTCTGCCGGATATGTCGCAGAACCTCACGATGACATACTTCAAGTCTTCAGGAAGGGCACTCATACTTTGGTGAGAAGACAGCCGACTATATAAATATCCCTGAAAAATATACTAAAAAGTAGGCGGTTCCTCCTCTAGGAGGAGCATCCTCCGGCGGCCTTCACTAAAAAAGATTTTTTAGTGTTAAAATGTTCGTTTTAGTGTGGTCGAGCACTACCTGCTGGAGGTCCCCTCAGGGAAGCTGTACAGGGTCGTCCTTGCAGAACCAGAGGCGGCGAAGGCCATATCCTCTAGGATGGCCGTCAAGATACTGAAAGAACTCTCTAAACCTGTCTGTGCTTCTGATTTGGCAGTTAAACTGAATATAAATGAGCAAAACGTCTATTATCACATCAGGAAGCTGAGGAAGTTTGGACTGCTGGACCTCGTCAGGAAGGAGGAGAGAGGGGGTGCTGTCGCCAAGATCTACAGGACCAAAGCGGGAATAGTGGCCATAAAGCTGTTTGATGTGGATCCTGAGAGAGAGGTCTCGGAAAGGGTCGAGCCGGGCCCCCTCAGACCGTTCATATCCGATGGACTCCTGAACGCTGAGATAGTTATAGGCAGTCCTGAGCCTCACGGCAAGTACAGGTCCCCGGCCTCCGATGGTTTCGTCGCCATAGCACTCGCGATGTTCTTGGGAAGTTTCCTCAAAGAGGTAAAGTTCCCGGTCTACAAGTTGGACACTCAGGTCCGGGAGGTGGACCTCAGGGGCAACCTGATACTGGTCGGAGGTCCCAAGGCGAACATGATATCCGACTCCGTGAACGACAAGATGCCCGCCAGGTTCGAGTTCTCCGAGAGCAGGAAGGAGTGGTTGATCAGATCTCAAACTAGGGTTCATGCCGGAAAGAGGATAGGGCTCATAGTTAGGGAGAGGAACCCCTTCAACCCCGAGAACATGGTCCTTCTTCTGGCAGGCACGGGCTTTAGAGGAAGCGCGGCGGCTGTGATTGGACTTCAGAAGTATTTGGATCTGTTGGAGGATAACAGGGCCCTCATAGTGGCCGGTCTGGACTCGGACGCTGATGGAATCATAGACGACTGTGAGCTAGTCGAGGCCGTGCGGTGAGGAAAGAATTTTATGTTTTTGGATGAGAAATTATGGTGATGAGGTGCCTCGAGGAGCCCCGCGACCTCAAATACAGTATAAAGCTCCTTATGTCAACTTCAGCGGGAGCCACCGCTGTCTGGTACGGCAACAAGGTCCAGAGCTACATATATAGGGGGTGGAGGGATGAGCTGGAGAGGAGAGGAATCAGCTGGAGATCGTTCCTCAAGGTGATGTCCACGCTGACCGATGCCCTAGAGAGGTGGGCCAAGGATGAGATGTCCTGGGAGGAGCTCCTCTCTCTTATCGAGAGAGCGTTTAAAGTGGAGACAAGGAGTTCACTCGAGGAATACCTCATGAGGTGATTTCTTGGCCAGAACTAGGATAATAGCTACTTTGGGGCCCTCATCGAGGGATGAGCGCACCCTCGAGAAGATGATCCTCGAGGGCGTCACCGTCTTCAGGCTGAACTTCGCACACGGAACCCTTGAGGAGAAGGTCGAGGAGATTTCACTAATAAAAAAGGTAGCGGGGAGGCTGGGAGTTCCCGTCGCCACGATGGTCGATGTGAGGGGTCCCGAGATAAGGACCGTGATGGGGAGGAAGGCTCTCAAAATAGAGGCAGGCGATATCGTCACTGTCTCTGGACCTGATGGTGTCGGCGAGATTAAGATAGAACCTGCTAACGTCCTCTCAAAGGTCGGGAAAGGAGACTACATTTTCATAAGTGGAGGCAAGATTCAGCTGGAGGTTCTGGACGTTAAACCTGATCTAGTAAGGTGCGAGGTCGTGTTCGGAGGGATCGTCACGGATAAGCGAGGAGTCAACATACCTAACGTGGACATGGAGGTGGAGGGGCTCACAGAGAGGGATAAGAAGGCCTTGAAGGTGGCTGTGGGTCAGGGAGTTGATTTTGTCGCTCTCTCCTTCATAAAGACGAGAGAGAACGTTGATGAAGCTGTGAAGTTCCTCAAATCCATTTCAGAGAATCCTCCAAGTGTCATAGCTAAGATTGAGACGAGAGCGGCTGTCAGAAACATAAAAGAGATCATAGAATCGGCTTACGGGGTTATGGTCGCCAGAGGTGATCTGGGTGTTGAGATCCCACTGAACGAGGTTCCCATTGTTCAAAAGGAGATCATAAGAAAATGCAACGAGGCAGCCAAGCCTGTGATAACGGCCACAGAGATGCTGGAGTCCATGATCTCCAACCCTAGACCGACCAGGGCTGAGGTTTCAGATGTGTTCAACGCGATATTGGACGGAACGGATGCCGTCATGCTCTCCGAGGAGACCGCTGCAGGTAGATATCCTGTGCTAAGCGTCAGATGGATGAGAAAGATCTCCGAGGAAGCGGAGAAATTTTTAAGACCTAGGTTAGATCTCCCGATCGACAGCATACCAAGTGTAGTGAGCAAGGCCGCTGTTCAGGCCTCGATCGACCTGAACGCCAAGGCCATAGTGTGCGACACGTTCACGGGATTCACGGCCAGAAACATATCCAGGCACAGACCGAAAGCCTACATAGTAGCTGTGCCAAGCTCAGAAACCGTAGTCCGAAGGCTCATGCTCACCTGGGGCGTGGATCCCGTGCTTCTTCCGGGGGAACACGAGCAGGAGAAGGTTCTCAGAAAAGCGATGGAGTATCTCAGAGCTAGGAGACTGATCTCCAAGGGGGACAGGGTATTGTTCTCCGCAGGGCTGCCCTTCGGTCACAAGAAGACCAACATGTTCAGGGTTGTGGAGGTCGAGTGAGGACTTCGACCAAGGCCACTCTCGATCAAGAGGATCGACGAGGATAAAATTAAAAATAAACCAGCCAGTTTCCTTGAGGCTGAATGAGGAAAAAATGGGTCCTAGTGCTTCTACTGCTGATATCGACATCCCCTCTGAAATTGAGCGCTGGCGAAAACCTGAACTTCAAACTGGTCTATGACAGGGAGGTCATAGCAGGCAACAGCTTCACCCTGTACATACAGGTCAGCAACCCGACCAACAAGACAGCTGTGATATCTGAGATTCACGTCGTCAGCGAGAACAAGACGGCTCTCTGGATATCCCCGGGAGACCTTCTCAACACGACAGTTAAACCCGGTGAGTTCTCTACTGTGGCAATTTATCACGTGTACACTAATGAGAAAGCGCGCGGAACGGTAAAGCTTTCACTCAGCGTGTGCTATACCGTAGGAGAGGTCAAGAACGTTTACTCCACTGAGATCCCTGTTCTGATCCTGGAGCATAGCGCCTTGAGCTTCGGACTAAAGATCGCTTACCTTCAGATGAAGGTCTCCAATCTCACGGAGAGACTTGAGCTCCTCGACTCCATCAAGACCAACCTCAGCCTGTTCGGGGTGGCGTCCTCGTCCTTGGAGTCCTCCATGTGGAGGATAAGGGGTTGCCTTGTCGATGTGAACCAGTCCATTCAGGAGATGAAGACTCTCCTCAGGGAAGGTTCCTACGGTAAGCTCTCCTCGGAGCTCAATGAGAGCGAGAAGAAAATCGCTATGTGCGAGAACCTTTATGCCTCCGCCCTGATGAGGGCTCAGAAGGAGCTCTCCAACGTGAGATCTCAGGCAAAGGAGAGGGCGGTGTCCTCGACCAAGGAGATCAGGAGCCTCATGTACGGAGTGTGGAAGGACTTTTACAAGCTTAAGAAGGAGGCGGAGAACTACACCAGCTACGAGGAGATAAACAAAACGCTTGAAGATATATCTGAGGGTATAAGCAAGGTAACAGAGCTGTCCAAGATGAACGAGGAGGCCCTGAAGTCCGGTAGATACATGGATTCTCTGAAGATCACGGAGGATATGAGGGAGCTCCTCTCGAACATAACCAAAAAGATAGGGTACTGCTACCGCGAGATCAGGAAGATGGACGATAAGACCAAATCCGAGGAGCTGCTGAGAAGTGCCAAGGATGCTGTGGACAGGTGCAGGGATTATCTCAACATGATAAGCGCGCAGCTTGGATCTAAGGTTAAGAGAAGGGTTGAGGACATAAACAGAACGCTCGCCGACCTTAATTACAAGCTCAACGTATCCGCCGAGCTGATAAAGTCGGGAGATTATGGCAGGGCGAGGAACCTCTCCCTTGAGGTCTACCGTGAGGCGGCCAACCTGCTATCCGAGATAACCTACATGAAGTACGGCATCGGAGCTCTTGGGGGACGAAACAACGTCACCGAAAACCTGATAGCGGCTGAGCGTGGATCGATGTTAGCTCCTGTCGTGATATTTCTCGCCCTGTTCGTGGCGCTGGCTTCGGGACTGGTGATTGTCCTGAGGAGGGCCAAGTGAGTGAATTAATTTAATTTTCCTCTTCCCAAGACCCCGATCTCCATGAAAAAGGGGCTCGCGTGCATAGTCGGGGCAACCCTCCTCTGGAGCACGATAGGAGTTGCTGGTGCCTTTGCAGTTCCGTATGGTGCCAATCCGATGCAGCTAGCTGTTTTCAGATCTCTTTTTGGTTTTCTAGGAGCCTTAGCAGTATATCCGCTCAGAAGGATTAGGTTCACCGAGAGGAGGATAATCCTCCTAGGAGCTCTGCTGACTGGCCCCCTCTTCGTCTCGTACCAGGTCTCGGCTCTCATCTTAGGAGTGGGTCCTGCGGCAGCTTTGCTCTATCTCGCTCCTGTAATAGTGGTTCTTGCCTCTAAACCTCTCTTGAATGAGAAATTCACCAAAGGCAAGGTTTTGGCCGTGATGATGGCCTTCTCAGGTGTTATTGTCATGGAGGGAGTTGCGAACCCTGACCTCAAGCTGCTCATAGGGCTCGTGCCCGCCTTCACCTACGCAGGCCTGATAATATTCTCCAGGTACCTGGTAAGCAAAAAGCTGACCTCCCTGGACGTGGGGGCCGGTCCTCTCCCATGGGCCTTCTTGGTGACGGCAGTAGTGTTTCACAGATACCTCTTTCCGATGAACATCGATGTTCTGGGGTTCTGCGTCTACCTCGGGATCTTCACAGCTTTTCTGCCCTATGTTCTCTACGCTGAGGGACTGAAATATATGGAGGCCGGTAGAGCAGGCGTTCTCTCGACCCTCGAGCCCACTTTTGCCGTGATCTGGGGAGCTCTGCTTCTTAATCAGGCCATGACCATCAGGGAGCTTGTCGGAAGTGCTATGATAATAGCCTCGGCTGCTATAGCGGCCGCCGATCAGAGCAAGTGATAGACGGCTGCAGCTATCAAATAGGAGAGGAGGAGCTCGTAGACGACAGCCACAAGCACGAGCTTAATTCTCTTGACCTCGCTCCTCATAACCGAGAGAGTTGCTATGCAAGGGACGTAGATCAACATTATCAGACAGAGGGAGATCGCCTGCTTAGCTGACGGAAGCACCACGCTTACGGCCTCAGAAAGCTTGGCTGTTCCAGCGATTGTGGTCATGGTGCTCAGGACAGCTTCCTTTGCCAGGAATCCTGCCTCCAGCGTCAGGATTATTCTCCAGTCTCCTAAGCCAATTGGAGCTCCGATAAAGGAGAGAGCCCTCCCAGAGATCGCCGCGAAGGAGCTGTCTATTGAGGTGGTGTAGCCTGACGGACCTAGGTGGAGGAGGGCCCACATAACTAGCGTGACGATGAATATCACGGTTCCCGCCTTTTTCAGGAAGTGGATGGTGTTCACTCTGGCGTACCACCAGACCACCCTCAAGCTGGGGACGTGATACGGTGGAATTTCCAGGAGGAGTTCAGGTGCTGGAGATCTTCCGACTAGACGCCTCATAAACTTGGCAGTCGTCAGAAATATGAGGAGAGAAAGGAGATACATGCCCATCATGAAGGAGCTCTGCACGACAGGGTCCTTGAAGACCGACGAGCTTATGGCCACCAGCACTATGAGCCTGGCCTGGCACGGTATAAAGGGAACGGATAGAGAGACGGAGATCCTCTCCACGTCGTCGTCCATGGCTCTGGTCGCCATCACGGCGGGGACGTTGCATCCGAACCCAAGGACGGCAGGAAATATGGCTTTCCCGCTCAATCCAAACTTTCTCAGAGATCTATCGAAAGTGACGGCTATTCTGGACAGGAGACCCGAGTCCTGAAGAGCTCCCAGCGCTAAGAACACCAGAAACACTAAAGGCAGGAAGGTCAAGACGCTACCCACTCCGGCCAAGATCCCATCGGTCAGAAGGCTCACAAACCACTCGGGGGAGATTGTCATCAGGTAATTTCTGAGGAGCTCGGATAAAAGATCGAAAAACTGTCCTATGAGTCCTGAAAGGCTGAGCTCCTCTAAAAGCTCCGATAGGTGTGGAAAGCCGGCGTAGGAAAGGATCATGTTGAAAGGAAATCCCATGTTGAGAGAAAACACTGCCCCAAAGAGAAATAGCACCAGAAAGAAGGAAGCAAACGGGCCTATGATCGGGTGAAGCATTACCTTATCGAGCTTCTCAGCAAGAGATGGGCTGACGAGTCTTGTGACCTTTACTCTACCCCTCAGCAGGAGGTCCACGAGCCCGTATCTGGATTCTATCGCTATCACGGAGGGATCCTCCTTCAGCTCTCTTTTAGCTTTATCAACTATTTTCAGGGCATGCAACCTCTTTTCCTCGCTCAGGAGGGTGAGAATCCTCTCGTTACCCTCCAAGATGGCGACCGCTGCAAACCTTCGAGGAAGTCCCTTCAGCTCGTCCCCCAAGATCCTCTCAATCTCGGCTATGTATGGTTCCAGTCCATCGTAGTTTATCTTCAGAGGTTCGAGCTCCTCCTTGGAGAGCGAGACCTCTATCACCCTGTCCAGAAGCGAACCCAGGCCCTCGCCTCTTATGGCGCTGGTGCCGACCACGGGAACCCCCAGGGTCGCAGAGATTCCATCCAGATCTACATGTATCGCCCTTCTTCTAGCGACGTCCATCATGTTAACGGCCAGAACAGCCTTTCTCGTTATCTCCAAGATGCGAATGGCGAGATACATGCTCCTGTGGAGGGATGTGGCATCTAACACTATTACAACAGCGTCTGGTTTTTCCTTGAGGAGGAACTCCTGAGCGACGGCCTCAGCCTCGTCACCAGAGGAGATTCCATATGCTCCAGGTAGATCGACCACAGTTATGTCCAGATCGTGATGTCTCAGATGTCCTGTCCTCAGCTCCACGGTGACTCCTGGCCAGTTCGCCACGTGGGCTGTCTCCCCGGTGAGCCTGTTGAAAAGCGTGCTCTTGCCCACGTTTGGATTACCTGCCAGGGCTACTAGGATTCTCAGGCCCTACCACCTCTACCATAAGGCTTTTGGCCAGTCCCCTGCCGAGGGCTATCGTGACACCTCTCGCCTCTATTATGACAGGGCCAGCAGAGTTGTTCACAACTCTTATGAGCGTTCCAGGGGAGAGACCCATCTCTAAAAGCCTGCGAAACTTGCCGTAGCCTCCCGCTATGCTCACCACCCTAGCAACAGTCCCCGGTGGGAGTAGGACTAAGCTTACCGTCCTCGTCATTCAGATCCCTGGCCTGACATTTATGTTGGAGGAGAGATCCTGTTTTTGACCCCGCTTTTTAGCTGGAGTGAACAATAAAAATTTGGCTAAATCTGTTTTCTTTAGGTTCAGGGAATTTATTTGATTTTGCATTTAAAACCACCGTGAAGCTCCGCGCTATTCACCGTTCTCCCTTGACGAAGGTCCGCATTTCTCCCCTAGAAAAAAGTTGTTAACAGAATTATTTTTTCGTTACCGATCCATGGTATTAATCTATTATAGTTAGTAACATTTTTAGGTTACTCTCTTAGAGATCTTAACGACCGAGTATGCACATACCGGACGGGTACTTGGGCCCAGCCACCTGTCTAGCGTTTTACCTGATCATGATACCTATCTGGTATTTGGCGTTCAGGAAGGCCAGGGAGGTACTTAGTGAGAGGGAGATACCAACTCTGGCTCTGCTGTCGGCATTCTCCTTCGTGGTGATGATGTTCAACTTCCCCGTTCCAGACGGAACAACTGCTCACATGGTCGGTGGAGCGCTTATAACAGCGCTCCTCGGGCCCTACGCCGCCACGATAGCGATCACGATAGCCCTTCTGATACAGGCCCTGTTCTTCGGAGATGGGGGCATAACAACCTTCGGAGCCAACTGCTTCAACATGGCCTTTGTCCTGCCCTTCGTCACGTACTTGTTCATCAAGGCCTCTAGAAAGTTGATCAGAGATGAGCAGAAGGCCACGATCCTGGGGGCATCTATAGGAGGATATCTCGGCATAACGCTTGCTGCCGCTTGCTGCGGTCTTGAGATAGGGATTCAGCCCCTAATCAACGCAGGGTACTGTCCATATCCGTACTGGATTTCAGTTCCGGCCATGGTGTTCGCTCATCTGACCGTTGCTGGGGTTGTGGAGGCTGTCGTAACGGCCGCGATCCTGGGTTACATCTACAAGTATAGCCCTGAGTACCTCAGGCTCCCCAAGATAGAGCCCTTTAAGAGGAGGTGAGCTTGTGATCCCCAAGAAGGCCCTGATCGTGCTCCTGATCTTCATATTCCTGACCCCGCTGGGTCTTCTGGCCCCAGGGGAAGCCTGGGGTGAGTGGGATATAAGCTCATGGAACGTCTCCAACAGCTGGAAGTCAGTAGCAGAGGGCTTTGCAAGTCTGTGGAACGCCCCTCTTTCTGATTACAACGTTCCAGGATGGGAGGAGGGGTTTCTTCCTTACCTAGGATACATAATCTCGGGCATAGTGGGCGTGATCCTCATAATAGTCGTCACGACGGTAGTGGGCAAGGCGCTGGCAGGAAGGGAGAAATGACATCCTTCATAGACAAGACCGTTGAGGAAGCTCTGGAATACACCAGAAGGAGCCTAATATCGGTGAGCCGTGAGAATGGTCTCCTCCAGTCGATAGATCCCTCCATATCTTTTTTGTCCTCTGTGGCCCTGCTGATAACCACAGTGACTTGTAAAGATGTGAAAACTCTTGCCCTCCTCTTTCTGGTATCTGTGAGCCTAGCTGTGCTATCGAGGGTTCCGCTGAAGGAGTACTTCTCGAGAGTTTTCTTTTTCATCCCGCTGTTCACGCTGATAGTGGCCTTGCCATCTATATTCTCGCCGATAACTCCTGGAAGGAATCTATTCACAGTGTGGGCCAGTGCTAACATCTACATAAGCGAGGAAGGAGTTCTACATGCGTTGATATTTGTTTTCAGGGTGACCGTCGCTGTATCCTTTCCGGTGCTTCTCGTCCTGTGCTTAGGGTGGGATAGCGTCGTCGATGGAATGGCCGGAATAGGGATTCCCGCTATAATGGTTGAGATATTGGCCATGACCTACAGATATGCGGTTACCATGATGAACACCGCCATAGAAATGCTCCTATCAAAGAAGAGCAGGATAGCAGGGGATGAGAGCTTTCTAAGGTCGTGGAAGTGGAGTGGAGAGCTTTTAGGCGCGTTGTTCATGAAGACAAACAGGATGTGCTCGGACATATTCATGGCCATGGTCTCGAGGGGATTCTCGGGAGAAATTAAAATGAATAGGAAGCCGAAGTTCAGAGGGAGGGATGCAGTTTTTCTGCTGATCGTCATCTCTCTGTGCGTGCTGGTGATCATGGGAGAGACCCCAGTCCCGTCTTTGTTCTGAGAAATGTGAGCTTCGTGTACCCTGGAGGACGAGAGGCCCTCCGTGATGTGTCCCTTGAGGTCATGGAGGGCGAGATCCTTGGCATCGTGGGACCCAACGGGGCAGGCAAGTCCACCCTGCTTCTGTTGATGGACGCCCTGCTCACCCCGACTGAGGGGGAGATCTACTTCAGGGGCACCAAGATAAATGACAGGATCAGGGACAAGAAGTTCATGTACGACTTCAGGAGGAGGGTTGCCCTAGTTTTTCAGGACCCGGACGTTCAGCTTTTCTCCTCTACGGTGAGGAAGGACCTGGAGTTCGGACCGAGACATCTGAACGTTGACGAGGATGAGGTTAGAAGGAGGGTGGAGGAGGCCCTGAGGGTCTTCGGGATAGAGCACCTCGCCGACAGACATCCCTACGATCTGAGCTACGGGGAGAAGAGAAAGGCCGCCGTCGCCACCATCCATCCGATGGATCCGGAGGTCATGCTCCTAGACGAGCCGACCTCCAATCTGGATCTGAGGAGCAGGAGGGAGCTCATAGAACTTATAAAGAGGCTCAATCAGGAGGGAAAGACCGTCGTCGTTAGCTCTCACGACCTGGACTTCATTCTCGAGATAGCCCACCGTGTCTGTCTGTTGAACAGAAGCGTGATCGCTGTCGGAGATCCCAGGAACATTTTATCGAACAAGGAGCTGTTGCACAGGAACAACTTGGAGGTTCCTAAGACCCTAGAGATAGAGAACCTGAGGAGGATGCTGGGGGAGTCATCCCTCATCAGGGACGTCTGATCCTTCTTTCAGCAGTCTGCGGATGAGGGCTCCGTGCTTCTTCTCGAAGTTTCTTCTGTACTCCTCTATCAGATCATCGGGGAGCATTATTGGGATTCCCTCCGTTATGGGGAACCATCTCCCGCATTTCTCGCACACTATAACCCCTTCCTCTATCTCCACCTTCCCGCACTCCTCACACTTAGACCGGTCGGGCTTTCCACCAGTGAAGGAACAGAAAACCTCACAGAAGTCCAAAACAGGATCTCTTTCCTTTTTGCTTATCACGTAAAGCTTGAGAGGGAAGTTCTTGCAATGAGGACATGCCAGCAGGTCCATCAGACTGTACCTCATGGTTCCCCCCTCCCCTAGGGAGGGGGATGTTAAAAAGCTAGGCATGCCTCATCGGATGAATGTACTTCGTCGGGACCAGCGGGTGGAGCTACGATTGGAACCCAGACGGGTTCAGGTGGTACCACGCCCACTCCGGACTGAACGCTGTCGAGCTGAACGCCAGCTTCTACAGGTTCCCTTTCAGGTCAATGGTGAGCTTCTGGTCAAAATTTGAGGGGATGAGGTGGAGCATAAAGGTCCACAGATCGATAACCCACAGAAGAAGACTTAAGGAGGGCTCTTACGAGACGTTCAGCAGGTTCAAGGAGCTGTTCGATCAGATGGACGATAAGATCTCCTTCTACTTGTTTCAGCTACCTCCATCGGTGAAGGCGTCGGGCGAGTTCTGGGAGAGGATATCCTCGTTCAGCTCCAGATTTGATCTGGGTCCTAGAATGGCTGTCGAGTGGAGAAACCTAAGCTGGTTCAAGGAGGAGTGGGTGGACGCCGCCAAGGAGGAGGATATAACCGTTGTGTCTGTGGATTCTCCGGAGTTTCTCTTCTACGCTAGGAGCTCCAAGTACACCTATCTGAGGATGCATGGAAGGAGTTTTTGGTACTCCCACAGGTACACCGAAGAGGAGCTTTCTGAGGTGAGGGACATCCTCCTCTCCCTGGATGGAGAGGAGATCTACGTGTTCTTCAACAACGATCACGACATGTTGGACAACGCCAGGGAGATGCTGCGACTGCTCAGGAGGGGAGATGCCTAGACCACCGAACCGATTTTATACTTCAACCCGAGGTTCGGGTCTGAAATGAAGGTCCTAGGACATTGTGCCAACACGCCCAGATGGGTGCACATATATCTCAGGGAGGGAGCTCACGGAGTCGAGCTCGACGTCTACAACCGCGGGGGAGAGATAGTCGTGGGCCACAAGCTACCGGATGATAGACCTCGTCTGCTGAGGGAGAGGTTTTCCAGCCTGCTCACGTCTCTCCACATAACCAGAAGCACCAGGCTAAGCAGGATGCTGTCTATCCTTCCAGACCGATCTCTGGTAATGTTGGACCTTAAGACTCCCGTTGATCCATCCGCCTTGGTTCAGGAGGTTGAGACTGCTGGACTTGAGGTTGGGAAGGTCGTGGTATCCACTAGGTACCACGACCTAGCTGGAGATCTGAGCAAGGCTGGATTCATAACCTTGCTCAGCATAGATCACAGGCCCAGCGATCCGATCCTCCTCATAAGGAGAAGCGGGGCTCACGGCATTAGTGTGAGATGGAGCTACGCTGATCCCTATGTCGTAGATGCTCTAACTAAAGAAGGGTTTTCCGTGGCCCTATGGACAGTTAACGCCAAAGAATCGCTAGAAAAAGCCCTCAGAACAAGGGCAGACTTCCTCATCACTGACTATCCGGCAAGAGCGCTGAAGTTTCTGGCACTGTTGAGCTCTGGTGAGGGGAAGCAAGGGGTTACCCTTAATTTATAAGTTACCTGACTCGGCATTTCGTGCTCTCTCTGGGGGGAACACCCTTGAGCCTTAGATCCTACCTTCACAGCAAGGGATACAGCTCGCGAGAAAGCATAGTGATAATAAGGAAGATGGATGAGAAAGGGATTCTAGACGAGGTGAAGAGCGCTTTCTCATCGATCATGTCCCTGAGACGTGTTTCTCCTGAATCAGCGTTGGATCTAATGAGAGAGTATGACTTCGCCCTTAGAAGGATTATAGAGCTCGTCATGTTTGGTCGAAGATTTATGTCAAAAGGAGAGAGCCTTGAGTACTACATCGACAAGATTAGTGAGTTAAGAGAAATTGCTAGGGGGCAGTTGGTTAAGCTAAGAGATACAATGATCAGGGAGGACGAAGGAGTAGAAAAGAAAGCTGCGCAGGCATATCAAGCGATTCGCGAGAATGAGATCAGCTGCTTGACATCAACTCCCTCCACAGAAAGCCAAGTCGAAGAATCGCCGAAGATCCAGCAGAGAAAACCTCGAGAGGAAGTCCGCGATCTAATTGCTCAGAAGATCAAAAAGCTCAACAGTGAAATAGATCCCGTTGATAAAGAGCTAAAAAATTTGTTTGAGTCTTACGATGGATCATGCGATGTAAATATCCTCCGGAACCTCGTTGAGGAGGCTGAAATTCTACAAGATAAGCTGATTGAGAAGGAAAGAGAGGGAGACTACGAGATCGTCCTCAAGGTCAGAAGAATCCTTGCAGATAGGTCTAAAGATTTGGAAAGCAGATTAAAGGAGGCCCTTTCCGTGATCTCTGAGGAAAAAGCTAATGAAAGAATTTCCCCAGGACTGTATAGATTGTGGAAAGTCAAGGTCATCCAAATAATCAGGAGGAAGGGCTACGCTCTCATGAGCGATCTTGATTTCGTGCCCAAGGAGCTCAAGGGTTGTTTTTTGGAGAAGCTTGCTAGAGATACTGGGTACAGGGTTCTCGAGGACAAGCTTGTTCCTGCCGACGAATGTAGGTTATAGCTTAAATAATTTCCCATTTGAGGATCACGCAGATTCATCATGCTGCATGACTTCGTGCTTCCATGGTGTCTCCGTCCACCGGCTGAGAAGGACAAGGTCGTGCTAGAGATGTCGGTCCTGATGACCGATAGACGAGGAATACTGTCAGAAATACTCAGCGTCCTGTACGGATGTGGCGTCGATGTGAAATTTGGTGCGGTTCATCCCTCGGGTGAAAGAGGAGAGGGTTGGTCCTGCTTCTTTCTGAACGTTGAGGAGAAGTTAGTGAAAGAGCTCTTGAGACATATAGAATCGATTAAAGGAGTAAAGAAGGTAGTTTATTCCTTGCATCGAGGGGAGAGGCTGATTATAGGAGAGAACAGAGGGATAATAAGGTCGGAGATGGGAGACAGACTCATACTCCTCAGGACCAGGTTCTTGGGGAAAGTGTTGAACAGGATGAGGGAGACTTGGGGAGACTCCCTCAAAGCTCTTCTTTACGTCATGGGTGTGGATGTCGGCAAGGAGATCTTGGAGCACCAGAAGTCTCAGTTCGGCGATCTCCCCTTCCAGGAACACGTAAACATCTTTATCAAGACGCTCAAATGCTTGGGATGGATAAGTGACGGGGAATGGAGTCTTGACAATGAACGGATATCTTTCAAGCTGAGAAACTTGTTTGTCGGTAAGGGTGAGGCTTTATACTTTATAAGAGGAGAGATCGCTGGTTTTCTCTCTTCCTTAATGGGAAAGGAATATCGAGCAGACATCAGCTCGAATGGCGAGTTTCATGTGGTCAAAGCAGAACCTGGAAGCTTCAGAGTAGTAGTTCCTCCAGCGAAGCCTTAGCGAGAAGGTAGTAGTACAGCCCCTCCCTCCTCACAACGTTGCTAACTATGTACCCCCTGTTCAGGTACGCGAGGAGCACGTCCCTCAGGGCCATCTGCCACTTCTTCGCCACATCCAAGTTTTTCCTTTTAATGCTGACTATGTTCGCAGGAATTTCCACCAGAACCCTGTCGCAGTCGAGGTTGTACTTGAACCCCACAGGAACCCTGAACTCTTCCTGCTCCTCCACCTCCATGGCGAGGCACCCCTCGGCATCTCCTCCAGACATGCCCTTGATCCTCCTCTCGACTCTAGGGCTGGTGAGCCACCACTCAGCCAGAAATCTGTCCGTTTCCATACCTCGATTGAGCTCATCCTCCATCGGACCGTAATAATTGACGTAGTACCTCCTGCAGATCACCCCGAGCTTCCTGAGGTTGAACCAGGCGTTGAGAGCTTGGAGGGGATCGAAGGTCCATATCATGAGGTCGAAACCCTGCTCCATGGCCATCTCTCTCTGCCTCAGTTTGAGCTGAAAGCCTATGCCCCTGTTCCTGTACTCGGGGAGAACTGCCACCATGTGGGAGTAGTGAACAGGCCTCTCATTGTAGCTTCCGGGGAGACCGAAGGCAAATCCCACGAGCTTCTCCCCATCGAAGGCCCCTATCGCCAACCCGCCGAACTTAGCTACGGATCTCATTATGTGGTGAGGAACTATCTCCTCCGGAGGCATCCCCCAAGCAGCTAGCTGGATCCTCATACATTCCTTAAACTCCTCAGGCTTGGTCAGCTCCCTAATTCCTATCTCCATTCCCTATCAACCTCTTGAGCTCCTCCTCAAACACGGAGAACGCATCCTCCGTGTAAAGACATATCACCACCTTCTTTATCTTTCCCTCGCGCAGGTAGTTCAGGAGTGTTGGGATCATTATCCTAGCACAGTCCCTCAGGGGGTACCTGTACACTCCGGTCGAGATGGCTGGAAAGGCTATGCTCTCAGCCCCTATCTCCTCCGCTATCTTGAGGCTGTTCAGGACGGCAGATCTCAACTTGGCCTCCTCATCACCCTCTCCATAGATCGGGCCCACAGCGTGGACCACGTACTTGGCCTTCAATCTTCCAGCTCCTGTCAGAGCTGCTTCTCCGACCTTGAGGGGTCCTCTCCTCCTCACCACCTCGTCGCACTCCCTCTGTATCTCCGGACCTCCCTTCCTCCTTATGGCTCCAGCGACACCACCCCCAAGCTTGAGCCACCTGTTGGCTGCGTTAACTATCACGTCCACGTCCAGATCAGTTATGTCTCCCTCAACCAGAGTCAGCTCCTTCCCTTCGATTTGCACAGACAGACTTCTAGATCGCATTCTCCTCACCTCAGAAGGATATCTCCACCACCTCAACTGAGAGGGAAGGCAGCTCCAGCAGGGCCACGGTGGCCCTGCCGCTCAGAAGTCCGTGGGCCTCGCCGGGGTTGAGGATCAGGGATTCTCCGACCCTCTTCACGTTAACTAGATGGGTGTGCCCGTACACCACTAGATCAAAGCTCTTCACCAGTTCTTCGGCCAATGCAACGGTTCTCTCAACGCTCCCGCATCCGTGCATGATTAAAGCCTTGATCCCGGATATCTCCTTCACCATAGGTTGATCCACGAGCTCAAATCCCAGTTCCGATGAGACCCTGCTCAGAAGGACCTTCTCCCCGTCGTTGTTCCCGAAAACGCCTATGAGCTTAACTCCTGATTCTCCGAACATCTTGAGAGTGAACGGGGCCACGAAGTCCCCGCAGTGAATTATGAGATCCACACCTCTCCTCATAAATACATCAAGAGCCGATCTAACAGCTCTGAAATTGTCATGTGTGTCGGAAATGACGCCGACCAGCAAGCTAATCACCAAGAGAGCTTTGAGGAGTTAACCTTTTTACCCTTTGGTCAGTCGACAAATAAGTAGTCACTCCAATGTAGCAAAAGTTTATGGGATTCATGCCCGAACAATCCTAAATGAGGAAGGAAGCCGTCAGAAAGATCATCCTAGAGTTTCTGGAAGACGATTACATGCACGGTTATCGCATTTATAAAAATCTCGCAGCCTCCGGATGTGACGTGGAACTGGGATATCTCTACGAGCTTCTCAGCGAGATGGAAAGGGAGGGAGTCATCAAATCTAGGAGGGAGAGAAGTTCTAGAGGTCCTCCCAGGAGGGTTTACAGCCTCACGGATAAGGGAAGGGAGGAGCTCAGATCTCACCTGAGGATGGAGATGGAGGACCTGCTCTCTAGGTTCTTCCGCAGGAACCTGATAAAGGAGGGTTTCATAAGGCCTGAGGGCAGAGCTGCAGTTCTGCTGTCGGCCGCTCCCTCTACCTTCAGGGATGAGGTGCTGATAAAGCACATGCTGGAGAGGACCGAGCTCGTTTACTACATAAGAAAGGAGAGGGACCACTCCTTCACGCACGGAAAGGTGAGAAGCATGGCCTTTCTGGGCGACAGGGTCCCTCTGGATGACTCCTCTGTGGACTACGTGCTCCTGATGGACATGAACAGGATGAGTCCGAAAATATATGAGGAGATATACAGAGTCCTGAGAAGTGGAGGGAAGTTTGAGGGAATCACGCTTTTCTGGAGTGGAATAATCAAGAAATCTATCGTGCTCAGGTACTTAGCTGAGATACTGGAAAAAGACAAGTGCTTTAGCATACTGGACACCAAGAAGGTGAAGGAAAATCTGAAGAAGTTCTCCAAGGTGGAGCTCAACAAATTTGACGAGATACTCGTTGTCAGGGCCGTGAAATAGGATTTCAGTCTAAAAGGCTCAGAAGTTCCCTCTCATCTCCTATCGTCGTCGCCTCCCCGTGACCTGGAAGGACTAGTATATCGGGGCTCAGCGAGAGAATTCTCCTCAACGAACGGGCCATGTCCCTCCTGTCCCCTCCCGGCAGATCAGTTCTGCCGAAGGTCCCCTTGAAGAGGGTATCTCCGGTGAACAGGATCCCGTCGATTAGGAAACAGCAGCTTCCCGGCGTGTGACCTGGGGTGTGAAGGACCTCTATCCTCACCCACCCTAGGTCGAGGACTCCTTCGTTCAGGTCCTCGTCGACCTGAGGCACGGGTCCCTCCACCCCGAAGAACTTGCCGAAGCTCCAGAAGCTTGCCAGAAGCTCGCGATCCATGGGATGCATGTAGGCCTTGGCCCCCCTTTTCCTGAGCGGCTCCAGGTTCGCCACGTGATCGAAGTGAGCGTGGGTCAGGAGCACCAGCTCTACGTCAAGGTCGATGCGAGGACCGGCGTCTATGAGCACACTCTTCTCTCCGTCCGTTACCAGATATGAGAGGCTGTCCAGAGGCCCTCCACCTATCCTTCTGACGATCACAGGTTCTCATGTGAAGGATGAAGCTAATAAACCTCTCATATAGCCGATCTCGTTCTCACGGCTTGTTGTTCTAGTCAAGCGCACGTCCTTCAATCATTGCCCATGCTCAACAGTTCTCCTCCAGCTGATCAGGAGCTGTGTGCCGTTTTCTAGCTGAGCATCCGTCATCAGGTCCCTCTAACATCGATCCGTGAACTCACTATTCGCCTGGCCCGAGAGGGGATAGAGTAAAATAGGCTGAGGCGCTCCTGTCCCTCAATGAGAGTGTTGCTCGTCGGAGCCCACCATCCCGGAGTGGGAGGAGTACAGCTTTACTCCTCTCACCTCAGCAGGGAGCTTGTGAGGATGGGACATAGAGTGGAGGTTCTCAGCTACAAGGGAGCTAAATCCTTCTCAGGAGAGGTGGTTCACAACCTGGACGTGCCTAACGTTCCCATCCTGAGAGGAGCTATGTTCGTGAGGAGGGCCTCCTCATGGATCTCCAAGAACGCTGAGAGGTTCGACCTCATCGTGGCTAACTACGCCAAGACCTCCGGCGCCGCCCTCGGCATGGCGGGAGTTGGGGGTGTGGTCGTCTTTCACGGAACGGACATCAGGATGAACTCTCTGCTGAGAAGATATGTATCAAGTGCCTTAAGACGTGGAAAGGCTGTTGCTGTAAGCAAATACCTCGCTGAAATTGTTAGGAAGGAGTTCGGAGTGGAGTCCAAGGTAATATCAGGTGCTGTGGATAAGAAGCTCTTCGAGAACCTGCCCGATCAAAAGGAGTGCAGGAGGATGCTCGGGCTGGGGGGTGGGCCTCTTGTGCTGACAGCGGCCTCGCTGGTCCCGGTGAAGGGGGTTGATGACGTCTTGAGGGTGGCCTCCAGAGTCAGGGCCACCTTCCTCGTGGCGGGAGATGGACCCCTCAGGGGGAAACTTGAGAGGATGGCCAAGAAGCTGGGAGCCAACGTCAGGTTTCTGGGTTACGTGGACCACAGAAAGCTTCCGGTCCTCATGAGGGCATGCGACCTACTGCTCCACATGCCCAGATTTGAGGGCTACGGACTCGTGGTGCTGGAGGCCCTGGCCTCTGGGACTCCGGTGGTCGCTAGGAGGATTGGAGCGATACCTGAGATCCTGGTAGATGGTGGAGTGCTTGTCGACTCCGTGGAGGAAGCCGTCTCCGCAATAGGGGAGCTCCTGGAGGATAGAAAGAAGCTTGAAAGTATGAGAGATGTGGCTAGGAGGAGAGTTCTCTCCAGGACATGGGCTGACGTGGCCCAAGAATTTATTAGACTCGCTTCTTAGGGATTTATCACCCTGAGAGGTTTTATTCCGGCTTTCCTCAGACGGGCCATGACCGATGGGTACGCTATCAGCAGTTCGGGCTCGAATCCAATCCCTCTATCCTCTAAAAAGGAGATCAGCCTTCTCACATTTTCCTCCGGTGAGAAGCTTATCATGGCAGAGACGTGAAAAGGAACTCCGTGCCGGGCGAGGTTGTCTATGGCCCTCATCTGGAGATCGAAGTATCTCCCGTCAGCCCCCGTCAATCTAGAGAACTCATCTTTCGTAGTTCCTTTCAGGCTGATCCTGACGTAGACGTTCTCTAGTTCTGAGATGCTCCTTGCCATCTTATCGTCCTTCCCGATGAGCAGTCCGTTGGTCTCCAATATGAAGTCCAGATCGTAAAGCTCCATCATCACGTCCATCAGGTGGGAGAAGCAAATTGTCGGCTCTCCTCCGCTGATCCTCACCTTCCTTATCCCCGTCCTACCGACGAGATGCCTTACTCTTGCGGAGACCTCCTCGGGAAGGAGGAGCTCCCCCTCCTTCAAGTTCGATATGTGCCTGAAGCTCCAGCAGAAGACGCATCTCAGATTACATCCGACCACGTCGGCTGTGACTATCCCGCCGTACCACCTCCTGCTGGCCCTGAACCTGTAGTACCTTCTCCTCCTGCCCTCGCACACCGCACCGGCGACCGTCTCTCCAAGCCTTATGGGATCGTATCCGGGCAAGGATTTCACCTGTACATCAGGACTATGTCTCCCACCTTCATGCCGAGAGAGCTGGCCACCACCGGGCACTTCACCATGAGCAGGTAGAATATCCCCTGAAACTCACTCAGGCTTTCGTAGTTGCCCTGACCTTTAGATATAACCACGTCATGCTCCTTTATCCATCCGAGAACTTCTTCAGAGTTCCTCTTAGGACCTGTTCCTGGTTCTCCGTTGCTAACGGTCCTGAAATTTATCCCTGGGAGTTTATCAAGTCCTACATACCTCACGTCCTCCATGGTAGCGTCGTTTATCATGGGGCCCCCCTTCACAACGAAAGTGATCCTGAGGCTCTTCCATTCCAAGAGAACCTCAAGAAACAGCTTGTCGAAGACTATCTCCCCCGCGTTGTCGGCGAAGTAAAGAAGAGAGGATGCTTCCTCCAGTCTTCTCCTCAGGAGGTCGTAGTGGTCCACCGTGAGCTCAGACCTGAGGACCCTGTCCAGCGTCCCCTCCAGGTCGTAGGAGGAGAGAGCACCAAAATCCATTATGTTCCCCGCTATCGCTATCTTGATGGCGGTCTTCAACGGATCTTTGCTCCTTCTTAAGATCTCTCTGCAGTGAGGGAGCAGGGACATCGCGTGGTCGTTGCTCCTTCTCTTCACCTCTGCATAGGGGTCCCCTCCCGCGAACTTCCTTATGATCCTCTGCACCCCGTGGTCCAGCTCGGGAGGTGTGACCTCCCAGTTTATGGACAGGAGGAACCTCATGACCTCCCTGAGAGCCTCTTTTATGGTGGAGTCGTCCGCTGAGACGAACCTCAGTGCCTGCACAGTTTGCCTCTGGAGACACGGTATGCACTCGGGCCTCAGCTTCATAGGAGAAAGATTCTGCCGGGGGTAATAACCGTTGCGCTCACGATATGAGGACGTTCAGTGATCCAGTTGATGGGAGCTCCGCTGTGATGAATCCCACCTAGCCGATATCCAGGCACGTGGAATTTGTTCGGTCACCAGAAATTAATATTGGAGACCAGGTCTATTGTCCCGTGGGATTGATCTTCGGTCCGGTTCCTTCCAGGAGATTGGGCAGGTCTCTAGGAGTGAACAACATACCTCCCAAGCACTGCACATACTCGTGCATCTACTGCCAAGTGGGGAGGACCGCCAAACCGGAGATTGAGAGGAGAAGCTTCTATGAGGTAGAAGACCTCGTCCGGGAGGCCGTGATCGCCGCCGAGAGAACGAGGCCGGACTACATAACCTTCGTTCCCGACGGAGAGCCCACCCTCGACATGAACCTCGGGATTGAGGCCAAGGAGATCAAGAAGCGGGTTCCATTTAAATTGGCGGTGATAACGAACTCTTCTCTGCTGTGGAAGGAAGATGTGCGACGAGATCTGGAGATCTTTGACCTCGTGTCCTTAAAAATCGACTCTGTGAGCGAGAGGACTTGGAGGAGGATAAATAGACCCCACCCGAGCCTGAATCTTGAGAGAATACTCGACGGGATAGAGCACCTGTTCGACGAGCTTGGAGGTGAGAGGATAATAACGGAGACCATGCTCGTTGACGGGGTTAACGCCGAGGAAGGCGAGATAGAGAGGATAGCGGGGTTCTTGACGGGACTCTCCCCTAGGGTCGCCTACTTGAGCGTGCCCATAAGACCTCCGGCCGAGGAGTGGGTCCTTCCCCCCGATGAGGAGTTCCTGCTCAGGGCCCATGAGATCCTGTCGGAGAGAGGACTTAGGGTGGAGCTCCTGACCGGATCGGAAGGTCCTGGATTTGAGCCCGGAGAGAATCCCAGAGAGCAGATCCTCGGGATAACAGCTGTTCATCCTCTCAGGATGGATTACGCCCTCGAGCTCCTGGCCAAGATGAGATGCGGGCGGGAGCTCATAGATGAACTTTTGAGGGAGGGTCTGCTCGTCCTGAGGAGGTACAGAGGGAAGGAGTTTCTACTGAGGAGGATAAGATAGCTCGGCCTCCTCCTCATCGAGCCCCTTCCAGAGGACCTTCACCCCGGCTCTCTCAGCCAGAAGCACAGCTAGATCCTCAGGAACTCCGAGGTTCCTCAGAATTCTCTTGAGCTCGGAGATCTTTCTAGGTCTGTCCTCCATTATCCTCTTGGAGACATCGTCGAGGAGCTCGGACGATACCAGAAAATCCCCGACCAGTTCATAGCCTTCAGGGCAGCAGATATCTCTGAGCTGAGCTGCCGTTACTCTGAGCCTGGATGAGAGATCCTTCAAGGAGATCACGGCCTCCTCCAGCTTCATCTCGCTGAGGATCTCCTTCAAGGCATCTTTCTTCCTGCTCCACAACCTCTCTTCTAGTTCTTTCAGCTTTCTAGCCAGATCGGCGTAGTTTATCCTTCTCTCGAAGTAGAGAACTTCCTTTTGTGTCGTCTCGATCTTGGAGCACAGGAGGTCCTTTCTGGCCACCAGCAGGACGGGTTCCTTGACCAACCTGAGCTTCTCCACCTTCTTCTTTATGTAATCTGGGGTCCAGAACCCGACCACCTCGACGTACACCTCGATCGGACCCTTCTTGAGGAGGAAGTCGGGTATGACCAGCGATCCGTCAGCCACCAGCGGCTCCGGCTCCCTAACAACCCTCCATCCTCCAGCGGAGCAGGCCCTAGCGAACTCCCTCTCGAGAGAGCTGTCGTACTCTGGCTCGGGATATCTCATGTCAGGAAACAGATCCCTGCGGGTGTCGTCAACTTCCAATAGGACTATCCTCTTCCTCCTTCCGATCTTCCTGATGATCCTGGCCCTGATGGACCAGCTGCTCAGGGAGACCACGTAGGGAACGAGCTTCGCCATCGCAGTGCCGTACTTAGTTGTAAGCTTGAGAACGGATGCTGGACCATCGAGAACCAGTTTAAGCACTCCTTCCTGTTTGTACGCCATGTACATAAGGCCGAACCTTTTCACAGCCCTCATCAGGTACTTGACCTCGTTTCCGGGTGAGGAGGTCAGAACCTCCATCCTTATCGATTTAAACATCGCCGTCTGAAGGAGGGACAGGTTGTACTCCCTCAGAAGGTCGCTGGGGCTGGGTTCTTCAAAGCTCACCAGTCGGAGGGATGAATCCGAGTCGGCCCACAGCGTGAGCTCAAGTTCTTCAACGCCGATGCCCAGCTCGTCGGCAGCCAGTTGCAGGGCCTCCTCCCTATAATCCTCAGTAACAAACCCACCGTATCTCTGATTGACTATCCTGTAAACGATCTCCCTCGCCTTTATCGGATCTATCCTCGTCTCAGGCTTTTCGAAGGTGGCCCTCCTCTCGAGAAGGATGTAAAGTCCTCTTATCAACCTGTAGTCCAAGCCTATCGATTCGTACTCCTCTTCTATCTCTTCCTCGTCATCCTGTATCTCTTTTAGGGTTCTTCCTCGTCTGAAAATGGATATCAGGTCCCTGGCCAGGTCCAGCTCCTCTTCCCTGCCCAACGCCCATCTCAGGTGAAGTTTTCCACCCCTCACTAAGGCTCTGAGAAGTTGGGATTGGAGCATCAGCTAACCCCCTTCCTCCTCCTGCTGGATATCCTGACCTCGGCAGTTCCTTTGGAGACTATCTCATAGAGGACTGCCCTTTTCCCTTCTCTCTTCCTTAATATCCTCCCAAGTCTTTGAATGAACTCCCTCCTGCTTCCAGTACCACCCAAAATTATGCCCACCCTCGCATCAGGGACGTCGATGCCCTCGTCGAGGACCTTCGACGTCACCACCTTGGTGACGGAGCCTATCCTGAACCCATCTAGGATGGACCTCCTCTCCTTGTGCTTGGTTCTATGCGTTATCAGTGGTATCAAGAACCTCCTGTTTATCTCCTCAGCCATATCGTTGAACTCCGTGAATATTATGACCTTATCCTCCCTGTGGCTCTCCAATAGGTTCTGAAGAACCTTCAACTTGGCCTTGGAATTTATGGCGATCTTTCTAGCCCTGTTCCAGGCTAAAAGAGCTTTTCTAGCAAGCTTGCTCCTTCCGCTCATCATGACGAGCCTCCTGAAGTCCTCCAAGGACCTCATCTCAAGTCCTATCTCCTGAAGAGCCTCTTTGTACTCCCTCACCGCCTCCCGGTACTCCTCTCTCTCGTCCTCGGTCAGATCAACCTTTATCCTGACCGTGTCGAACTCGGCCAGGTGAGTTCCTGCCAGCTCTTTAGGACCGATCCTGTAAACAACCCCACCGACTATGGGAAAGAGGAGGCTGTGTCTTCCATCCTCCCTCTCTAGAGTGGCCGTCAGCCCCATCCTGTACGGAGAGGCCATCGCTTCCCCGATCTCTATGTAGCTCTCAGCCGCTAGATGGTGAACCTCATCGTACACCACGAGCTCGAACTTGTTTCCCAGCTCCTCCGCCCTCAGGTAGGCCGAATCGTACGTTATCACCGTGACGGACCTGATATCCGACCTGCCCCCTCCCACGATGCCCGCATCCACTCCGAGCATCTCCTTGAACTTCTCCGCCCATTGGGTGAGGAGGGGGATCGTCGGGACCACAACCAGGGTGGAACACCTGAGGAGCTCCACAGCCTTTAGGGCTATGTACGTCTTGCCAGCGCCCGTGGGTAGGACTATTATCCCTCTCCTCTTGTCCATCCATGAGGACAGAGCATCTCTCTGGAAGGGCTTCAGCTCCACCCTCGACCTGATCTCCGGTGGGGGGAGCGGATCCATCACCTCATCCACGGCGTGGGGGAGCAGCCTCTTCAGCTCGGGATACCTGAAAGCAGGTGCCCGAAGAGCCTTTATCCTCTCATCCCAGGTGCAGTAAGGAGCTCTCCTCAGCCCTTCCACTATCACGGTTCCCCTGTTGTACCTCATGCGGAGGGTGGGTAGGCTTTCTGAAGGAAGCTCATCAGACATGCGTTCACCTTTTCTGGCTCCTCAAGCAGAAGGTAGTGACCTGCGTCTGGAAACACCACCATCTCCGAGTTCGGGATCTCCTTAAGCTTTTCCGTCAGGCTGAGAGGGACCATCCTGTCACGGCCGCCAGCTATTATCAGGGTGGGGACCTTGATCTCGGATAGCTTAGCACTCAAATCGAAATCTTTGATGCTAAGGGACACGTTCACGAGATCTTCTGGAGAGTTAACTTGTATAGCTCTCATAGCCCAGTCTATAAGCTCCTCGGACGCCTTTTCAGTGAACATGTCCTCGACCTCCCTCCGGAACTCCCTCATGTAGTACTCCTTGTTGTCCAAGGCCATGAAGAACTCAAACGGAGAGGAAAGAGAGAAGGCCATCGTCTCGGCAAGTTTCTCCAAGTACTCCTTGAGGGGATCGTACCCTCTCCTTTTCTTATGTGCCCTGCTGGCTATTAGAACTAACGCCCTGACGACCTCAGGATGGTCCACAGTGTACTGCAGGGAGATCAGTCCTCCCATTGACCAACCTATTAGGGCAGCCTCCTCCACGTTCAGGTGTGTGAGGAGCTCGTGAAGGTCCTCGGAGAACTTCTTCACAGAGGAGGGCCTCCTCAGCCTTGATGACCTCCCATGTCCCCGGACATCTAGGGCCAGAACTCTGTATCTCGTCGATAACACAGGGATTTGCTCCTTCCACCATTCATGAGAAGCCCATGCCCCGTGAATCAGCACCACCCATCTTCCTTTCTCTCCATAAGTCTCGTAGAAGATCCTTCCATCCTTCAGCTCCAGGTTGGGCAAGGTCTCCCCATTGATTTTCGGGTGGCCGAGATTAAAAAGATGCAATCGAGATCTTCTGACGAGATCTCTACCATCCAACACCGAAGAACCCAAGAATCTCGGGATCAAGCACGGAAAAGGCCATTCTGAAGGGTGCGAGGATGCGAGCTCCCCACTTCAACTTGAACCTTCTGACCCCCTCATCCACCCCAAGACCCAGGTTCATCTTCTTAATGCCAAGTTCCTTGCTTCTCTCTATGAGTTCATGAAGCAGGAGGTCCGAAGCCCCAGGAACCTCTCTAGAGCTGAAGCTGAACATGTAGAATGAATAATTTCTGGCTGATAGGTCTCCCACAGTGAAGGCCACCAGCCTCTCATTCTTTCTAGCCTCCAGCATGATCACGCCTTCCCTCCTGATATAGGACCCGAGCATCGAGAACATATCTCTGTGGAGGTCTGAGACCTCCTTTCTGTTTACCAGTTCCTTCACTATCCTTTTATGCTCTCGGGTTATCCTGTGTCCCTCCACGACCTCCAGCTCCCTAGAAGCTCTCCTCACCATGTTCCTGACCTTCTTGTTGGGTCTGAGCCCTTCCAGGTCCAAGCAATAGTATTCATCTCTCTCCTCGTCCTCAATCCTGTAGGGATAGGACTCGGGTATCCTCGGAGCAATGAGCGTCAGGTATCTGGGTTTTATCCTCCTGACGAGCCTCTCCACCAGATCCTCAAGGTCATCGCCCTCCTCCAGTGGATAGCCGATTATCCTCAGGTCATCTCCGCGGAGGTAGCATATGTAGGATCCCTCCAAGAAAGGTTCCAAGTTCGAGAAGGAGGTCATGTACGATGGAAGATGCTCCGGGACGTAGGCCCTCTCCAAGACATAGCGCATCTCTTCGTCTGTGAGCATCTTGAATTCTTTTAGGGGACACCAACAAAAAGGTGATGTCTGCCGGGGCGGTGTTTCCTCCAGCCATGTGAAGGCTGAGCGATCTTTTCAGGTTCTCTGGCCCGATGAGATCTCCTCGATAAACAACATAAATTCGGTGAACGTCGGGAGGAGATCGAGCTTCGCTGGTCGGGAACTGAGGGGTCATGAAGCTCAGGGATTAAACGTTTTATACTGGCGACAGGTCCTCTACTGGATGAGAATGAAGCATCCTCGTTACCTCGTTATCGCTGTCCTTGCGCTTCTCCTGCTGCCAGCCATCCAGGTTAGCGCTCAACAGAACACTTCTCTGCCTCAGTCCCCCTTCTTAGTCGGAGCTGTTGACCTTCTCGGGAACCTATCTGTTAAGGGAGATCTGAAGGTCATCGTGGTCAACAACGGATTTGTGAACGTGACCGTGAGCGGGATCTTGATGGATGGCTTCAAGTTCTGGAGTGGCCGGCTTGTCCTCAAGCCGAACGAGACCAAAACCTTTGAACACGTGGTGAACTTCAACAGAAGCACTTCTATACACAATCTAACCTTTCTGTTCGAGGACGCCGTGCCGAGCAAGGTCAGCATACCGTTGACTCCACAGAAGAACTCGAGCTTCTGGTTGGGGAGGTATCCTGTCAACTTAGCTGTCGAACTGAAGGTCAAGGAGCCCGTCGGAATGCCCGTATGGGCCAAGCCCGGTTTCTACATGAAGGTCCACTACTCGGCGTTTCAGAGCAATGGGGGAAAACAGTCAGACTACATGGAGCTCACCATAAAGTCCGTCGACGAGAAGAGCAAGGAGTACACCTACATCATGGAGATGGGTGGCAGAAAGATAACAAACAAGGCCAGCGTGTTCGAGCCGAACGTGCTGCTCATGCATCCCTTCTACATCAAGTGGATAGAGAATCACGGCTACCTCCCGTACGGAAGGTGGAAGATAGTCCTCCTGGGGAAGGAGGAGATACCCACGAAGTACGGGGTTATAAAGACCCTGCACCTCCAGATGATGGGCGTCAGCGGCTTCACCACCTACAAGATAGAGATGTGGGTCGATCCGAACACCGGCATAATGGTCAAGAGCTTCAGAACTGCTTTATCAGCGTCTCCCAGCGGTATATCCTACGAAAACGCTACGATAACTCTCGACACCGTGAAGGGGGTCTCCCTGGGAGCTAGCAAGAAAGGACCTCTCGACTGGATAGCTGCTGGAGCTGTGTTTGTGGTTTTGGTGGTCGTGGTCTACGTCCTCCAGAGGAGGAGGTCCTAGCGAGCACTTTTTACCTCCCATCCGCTATTTTTTGATTGAGTAATGAGGGTAGATCCAAGGCTCTGTGTGACCTGTAAGGGAAATCGTAGGCTCTGCGGCCTCGAGAAGTGTCCCATACTCGAGAGAATCAGGGTCCACTTGAAGATAAAGGTCAGAGGAGACCTGGTTGATGGCGCCTCACCTCCCTTCTCCCTTGTGGGAGAGGCTGGATACCCAAAAGTCATGGTCGGTTCTCTGATCTCGGAGAACATTTATCTCGCCCGGCTGTCCGAGGACCATTCAGCCCTCTTGGACATGGACCTGAGCAGGATCATAGAGATAAGAGCTTCGCTCATGAACCTCAGCTCTAGGTACAGGATCAGAGGTCAGGAAGATAGAAATTTAGAGGAGATGAGGCTCTCCGCCATGAGCTCAATCCCTGTGCTCATGGAGGCCAAGGTAAAAGCGGCTCTGGACCCCCGGATAAAGTTTGACGGGTTGTTAGCTCCCGTGGGTCCCACAGCACGGGTGGAAAGGATAAGACTCGAGGAGGAACCGAAGGTCCCGAGGAGAGTGGACCAGCTGGTGTTCGATCAGGATGTCCGAGCCTTCGATGCCGCTGTGGAGCTCTACACCTCAGGGATCGATGTGTACCACATAACTAGGCTTTTGAGCTTGGGACTTTTGGGCAGAAGGGACTTCAGAAAGCTGGTTCCAACTAGATGGTCGATAACTGCTGTTGACTCTATGCTGGGCGACTTCCTCAAGAGGAAGGTCCTTTCCCTTCCAGAACACTCATCAGAAGTCCTCCTCTACAGATCCGAGTTCAGCGACAACAGGTACAGGATCCTGATCGTGCCTGGACCCTACAGGTTGAGTGTGGTCGAGTGCTGGCTTCCTCGAGGCTTGTGGACAGGATCGAGCGCTCAGATAACCACAAATTACGAGGACTCCATGCAGGGTTTTCATCTCATGGACGGAGGACACTACGCCATGAGGCTCCCCATCTTGGAGCACCTGGTTAGGATCAGGAGGCAGGCCACCTGCGTAGCTGTGAGGGAGATAGGTCCAGGCTACTACGCTCCGGTGGGAAACTGGCAGATAAGGGAGGCCGTTCGGAGGGCCCTCTCATCGAAGCCGGTAAAATTCGACAGCCTGGATGAAGCCATCTCCAGTCTGGATATCTCCAAGGAGGCTCTATCAGCTGTCCTGAGGTCCAGGGCCCTGCAGATGCTCAGGGTGAGACGTCTAACAGATTTCTTGTGACAGGTTTTTATTCAAACCGAGGAGGGTTAGTTGGTGGCCTCCGGTTGGAGAGGGATGAGGCAGAGAGAACGATCATGCTCACAGGCAGATCGACCTACATAATATCTCTTCCGAAGAGCTGGCTCCAGAGCATGGGTGTGGGCAAGGGAGACAAGCTCAAGCTCTATCGGAGGGGGCCTAACGAGATCCTGATAACCACCTCCAAGATAGAACCCAAGGAGGGAGGTTGCAAGGTCGTTGAGATCAGCCCAAAGAAGACCCAGATGATGAGGGCCGCCCTCTCATGCTACATAGATGGTTGCACCAAGATAGTCCTCAGAGCCAAGGGCAAAAGCTTTCTGCCAACACACCTAGAGGATCTGAGGGAGTTCGTGAAGAGGAACATGATAGGAGCTGAAATAGTCTCGGAAAGTGCCAAAGAGGTTGTGATACAGGTCTTCCTAGGACCTCCCGAGTTTCCGTTCGATCAGGCGCTCAGGCGCGTCTATTGGATAATGTCCAGCATGATGAACAACCTTCTGAAGGTCCTAGAGGAGGAGTGCAACGGTGAGCTCGTCAGCTCCATAGTCAAGTCCGATGATGACGTTGATAGGCTCGTGTACTACCTCTCCAGACAGCTGAAGATGAGTTTGAGGAGCGTGAAGATAATGGAGGAGACTGGCCTCACAGATCCGAAGGACGCCATTGATTACGGGCTCATAGTCAAGTTTCTAGAGAGGATAGCGGACCACATCGTGAACTCTGCCAGAATTTTTGAGGGAGAGAACCATATAAGCAGGAGGCTCAGGACCAGGATAGTTGAGGCCTTGAAGGAGGCCAAGCAGAACTTCGACGACGCCGTCG
The DNA here is from genome assembly GCA_964525965.1 of uncultured Nitrososphaerota archaeon. Lineage (GTDB taxonomy): Archaea > Korarchaeota > Korarchaeia > Korarchaeales > Korarchaeaceae > Methanodesulfokora. The sequence continues at coordinate 1,315 of CAZGKA010000032.1, read as the reverse complement.
AGGCGCTTTTTTCGCTGGACTACGAGAGGATAGAGGACATAGTGGAGAGGTCGAGGAAGCTCAGATGGAAGCTGAAAGACCTGATAAACAGATCCACCAGGGAGGAAAGGGGAGTTCTAAGTTTGCTTGCCGAACATCTCGCCAGGGTATCAGAGTACAGCAGTGACATAGCTGAGATCGTGATGAACATGGCCCTCAGAAGGACCAAAAAGGAATGAGAAGGGCTTATTCTATGTATATGGCGGGTCTTCCGGGGAGCGCCCTCCCGGCCCTGCCTTTCGGATCGTACTCAGGCTTGTCCTCCGTCTGAAGGCTCATCTCGAGCCCGAGTTCCTCCTCAATGAAACCTCTGAGGTCCCTGAGCGCTCTCATCTCATCTTCTTTGGAGAGCCAGGGCCAGGGCGACTGTTTGTACTCTTGAACTATCTTTGCCACCTCCTTGCCCTTCGCCCTGAACCTTTCATCCCGCATGACATCCCGAATTATCTCTGACGGAGATCCCTCCTTTCCTGATATGGTCTTTATCAGATCGTACTTCCAGTCTGAAGCTACGTAAACGTAGAGCTTACTGGGTTTCTGTCCTGTGACGTTCATGACGGATCTGACGTCCTCCACGAGCCTCCTCACGACGTCCACCATCCTCTCCTCGAGCTCGTAAACTTCCGAGGGCTCCGGCCACGGGGCCAAGCTGACGAACCCGTCATGGCCGAGCATCTCCCAGAGCTCCTCCGACATGTGGGGGACTATAGGAGCCATGATCCTGACCCAGTCCTCGAGGATCCTCCTCATAACTCCGCTCTTGCCCTTCTTAGCCCGGAGGTAGAGCTTCACATCCTTGAGCGGGAGATGAATTGCGTTAAGGGTCGCCTTTCTCATGAAACACTGCTCGTAGGCCTCCGTGCTCTTCCTCACGTACCTGCTCATCCTGCTGATGATCCATCTGTCCCAGATGTCCTCCGGCTCGGAGATCCCGGAGGAGGAGAACTTTCTGAAGATCTCGTATATGTCCTGAAGCATCGAGAGCATTGATTTGGCAGCTGAGTCGCTGAAGTTGGCGTCACTCATTATCTCAGCCGATCCGAGGAGTGTGGCCCTTATGCAGTCCGCTCCGTACTTCCTTATCGCCTCCCTGAGGGGTATTATGTTTCTGAGCGTCTTGGACATCTTCACACCTTCCATCAGCACAGAACCGTTGGCCACTATCTGTCTGGGCCAGTGCTCAGGCCTGAAGATGGCTACGTGATTGTAGAGGAAGAAGGTGAGGTGGTTCCAGATCAGGTCCCTGCCGCTGTGCCTGGAGTCGAGCGGGTACCAG
>CAZGKA010000031.1:0-1778 GCA_964525965.1 uncultured Nitrososphaerota archaeon | reverse complement strand
CGACAGACGTTTTACCATTAGTTTATATATAAATTGTTGGCCTATGCCTCTGGCTGAGAGACCTGCTGGGTGATGATTGTTGAAGTCCATGATAGCTAGAGTTTCAGCACGCGCTTCCAAGATGGAAGATTATGAGATGCCCCAAAAAGTCGCCCCTGAAGATCAGGAAATTCAGAAAATCTTGGAAAGAGGAAAGGTCAGAATTGTCATAATGGGTGTCGGTGGAGCTGGCAGCAACACGATCACCAGGCTTAACGCTCTGAAGATAGGAGGGGCCGAGACCATAGCGGCCAACACGGATGCAGCACACCTGCTGATTACCGCTGCTGACAGGAAGATCCTACTGGGTCCCGAGCTGTGTGGAGGAACTGGTGCAGGAGGGGATCCTAGGATAGGAGAAGAGGCTGCTAGAGAGAGTGCTGAGGTCATAAAAGATGTGCTCGCCGGAACAGACATACTCTTCCTCACAGCGGGTCTTGGTGGAGGGACTGGGACGGGTGCCGCACCCGTCATTGCTGAGATAGCTAAGCAGCTGGGAGCAATAGTAATCTCCATAGTCACTCTGCCCTTCACGGTGGAGGGAAGAAGAAAGAAGGAGCTCGCCTATCAGGGGCTCGAGAGGCTGATAAAGGTCACGGACACCATAATAGTGGTTGCTAATGATAGAATACTTGATATAGCCAGAGATCTTCCGCTCTACCAGGCCTTCATGATTTGTGACGAGATAATGGCCCGTGCTGTTAAAGGAATAGTAGAGCTCATCACGAAGCCTGGATTAATTAACGTTGACCTAGCTGATTTCCGCGCTGTAGTTGAGGGAGGAGGGGTGGCCGCACTTCTCTTTGGTGAGAGCGACAGCGATAACAGAGCTATAGAGGCCGTTGAGGATGCTCTCAGCAACCCTCTGCTGGACGTCGATATCTCGGGCGGCAAGGCGGCCATAATAAACATAACCTGTGGACCGGACTTCTCTCTCGAGGAGATGGAGCAGGTCGTGGAAACTGTGGTGGGAGCTTTAGATCAAGACGCTAACGTTCTCTGGGGCGCTAGAATAGATGAGTCGCTTAAAGGTCTGGTGCAGGTGCTGATAGTGGTCGTTGGTGTCAGATCTAAGACCATAGAGGCCGTCATAAAGGGAGAACTTCCAAAGGAGGAAGCTCCCAAGAAAGTTGCTGCTCCGAGCGCGAGGAAACCTTTAAGAAGGGAGACCTCACCTGAGGAGATTCCACCTGAGGAGCTAGGTTTGGACAGTCTATAGGGGGGAGGACCCTTATGAAGAAGGACCTTGAGAACTTCCTCGAGAATGTGAGAAGAACTTTGAAGGTAGCTACTAAGCCGTCATCAGATGAAATATGGCTCATGTTCAAGGTAACGTTCCTAGGCTTCATGGCTGTCGGGGCCATAGGCTTCCTGTTCCAGTTAGCGGGGGCAATGATCTCGGGAACCGCCACCTTCGCACCATGAGACAGAAATATGTGGTGGAGAGGGATGGAAAGGCCTTCCCTGTTTTTTACGATAAAAGTTCCCGCCGGACAAGAGGCCAACATAATGAGGTTCCTCAAGGCCAGGGCTGAGTCAAGTGGAGTCCAAGTCATGTCCCTGATATTCGTTCCTAAGATGCGTGGATATATCTTTGCTGAGGCCGAAAGATCATACGATGTCAGCAAGCTTGTTAGGGGCGTGTCCAGAGCTAAGCTGCTACCTGCTGACCCAGTAACGTTCCAGGAGATAGAGAACCTTCTGATGAAGGAGACGGAGAAGGTGTCCATAAATGTGGG
>CAZGKA010000030.1:0-3208 GCA_964525965.1 uncultured Nitrososphaerota archaeon | reverse complement strand
TGAGGAAGGGGATCATAGGCACCGACTACGACGTACTCAGGCTCGATCAGATTCAGCAGGTCAACCTCGACGTGGGCTTCTGGGACAAGAAGTACGGCACGGGGACGATAACCCTTCAGGCCATGGGCGTGAAACCCTTATCGCTCGTCGCGGTTCCAAGGCCGAGGGAGGTCCAGAAGATCATAGAGGAGGCCATCGGGGAGATCAGGAGGAGATCACCACAATCTCTATAACTCTAAATTTTCTAACTTAATTTTTAAGATACATCATCGGACCGGGTTGGGACGGACTTCTAAAGACGGACTTCTAAAAGTTCGTCATGAAGCATGAGTTCATTCAGCTTTTATCCTCGAACCAAGGATCAAGCCTGATGGACGCCGGCAGGACCCATCTAGTAGCTCTCGTCTTGATCCTCTTTCTCGTTGTGCTCGTTGTCGTCATTCTCTCAACCTTCCACGCATCACCTCACGAAGGAACACCTGAACATACACAGAAAAAGTCCGTACATGGGGTGAAGACCGCGAAAGATGAACAGAAGGAGAAGGAGGAGCGATCCAGATCCCTGTCTGAGGTTAAGGTGGCGGTTCTATATCAGAGGATAAACGACGGTCAGCCTCCCGATAGAACGCTCCAGGATCAGATAGACATGTTCAAGGAGCTTCACGTGGACATGATCTTTCGGGCGTGGTGGAGATGGAGGCCGTGTCCCGATAATCTCAGCGAGGCCAGGAAGCTCATAGCTGAGGTTGGGATGCCGAAGGAGGCTTACGACAGAGTGGTGGAGCTCAGGTACACCTATGACAACCTTAGAAGAAGCATAGAGGCTATAAAAAAGGAGCTTCCCGGAGTGATAATATGCGGGGCCATCCCCGCCCAGAAGCTGGACGCCAAGATATGGGACGAGATCACGGGAAGACCCATCCCTCCTGAGAAGGTCAGAGATATGGCCTTCGATCCAGAGAAGTTCGGCCTCCACATCTCCTTCGAGGAGGCCCAGGAGTACCTGGCCAAGGGCTCCGGTTACGAGATAGGTCAGAGCTACTATCCGGACATAACGAACCCCGACTTCAGGAGGTTGATGCTCGAGTGGGCGGAGAAGCAGATAGACGCCGGAGTTGATGCCATATGGATAGATTGCCTGTTCAGGCAGGCTCTGGTTCTCTACCGCTACACCAAGGATCCCAGCAACAAGGCCGTCGAGGAAAGCTATAAAGCAGCCTGTGAGCTCGTGGACGAGATCCACAGGTACGGTCTGGCCCGTGGTAAAAGGATTTACGTGGGGACCTGGGCTTACGCCCTCATGGAGCTTCCTTACAAGCCGTGTAATCTCGATTTCGTCACCATCAGTCCTAGATCCGAGGAAATTCTGGCTTTAAAGATGGATGAACAGTTCTGGGACTCATACCTCAGCAAGATAAGGGAGAGGCTTGGGAACGTGACGATCTTCGCCTACCTTGACTGGTCCACATCGCCGAGCTCGCCCACAGCGGTGTTCTCTCAGAAGCTGACCCCTGCCCAGCAGAGGGAGTTCCTGAAGATAGCGGACAGGTTCTTCAGGGAGAGGGGAGTGGTCTTCATATACCCCCTGCACGGCGGGTGCCTAGGAGTCGGAGCGAAGAGATTGGCCTTCGGCAGGTACTACAAGTACGATGCTCTCGCTCCAGAGTTCGACACCTACGAGGTCATAAAGGAGCTGGCAGAGAGCGCTGGAGAAGGTGCTGGATGAGCCTTATTTGATTTTTATGAATACCTGCTTTCTAAATCAGGTTTTTTTGGTTCGATTTGCTAAAGCTTCAAATAGATATCCTGATCTTATAAGAAACAATTATCTAGTAATGTATGTGTGTAACTCCTTTTTTGCGGGACTTTCTCCGTCAGATGGGTTCTCTCCTAGTCCCTCCGACATTGACGCTGACTTAAACTTTTTAAATAAGTTCTATCATGTAGGTAGAGAAGGGTGAAGAACCTTGATGAGGCCCGGAATATCCCGAGTTGTTGTTGAAATAATACTGCTGGTCATAGCTGTGGCGTTGGCCTTGCTGATATTCTCACCGATATCCTCGTACATATTCGGCGCTATGGGCAGGACCTCCACCGTAGGTGGCACGAGCACCATACAGATACTGAGTGTCTCCGGTTGGGGCAGCACTACCGGGACTATATACCTGAAGAACCTGGGCCCAAACGATCTTACTGTCAGCGGAACAAGCGACTTCCAAGTGTTCGTTGATCAGACCCAAATAAGTGTATCTGGCGCTTCTCTGACCAGTGGCACGTGGACTAAGGATACCACTATAACTCTAACAGTAGACCTTAGTAGCTTCTCTGCTACTTCCCAGCACAACGTTGTCGTCTATGGTCCTGGAAACACGATGACCCAGTACCTGTACAGTCCGTGATCTTTAACCCTCATGAAAAACCTTTTTTCTTCTTTTTGGAATTTTTAAAGTTCATCTGAGGTCGATCATGAGAAGATTAAGGTGCATTCCTATAGTTATGGGGGGGGGAATGGCGATCGTCATCCGTTCCCTAAGAGTTCAACTTCTTCGGGAACGCAACATTTTCTGAACAGGATAACCCTTTTCACGCTTAGATCAGGGCATTTCACAAGAAGGAAACCTGTTCCATTAAAAGTCTTCTTCCCAACTATTCTGCAGAGGGCTCCATAGTCTGTAGTTACCGCTATCAGTTGTTTAACCTCCGGAATGGCGGCGCTTGTTCTGTTTACATATATCCCTTTGATGCCGCTCCTCAGCTTATGAAGTGGCTCATAATCGATCAAAACAGCAGAACGCGTCTCCTCAATTACGTGAAAGCAGGGATCCTCTGAGATGAGCATGTCGATGAGCGGAGTTCTCCTAGTCATGATGTATCTCTCTCCTTGAAGTATGAGTACGTGCGCTGGAGCTACCTTTTTTACGGAACAGCCAAAGGCCTTTAGGAATAGGGGCGACACTGCGGCAGATATGTCGAGGTTAGAATGGACCCTGCATACCTTTGCCATAAACGGGAGAGCGTCCTGATCCACGGATCTCGTCCTTATCGGAGATGAGGTTAGCACGACGATTATGAGCAGGATTCCCATGGAAGCTATGGCCAATCTTCTGTCTACGTTATTGAGAATAACCCAAATTCTCTCCATAGCGATAGAGGAGAGAAGAGACACTGGAGGTGAAAGCAGGAGGATGATCCTCCAAAAAGGAAAGAG
>CAZGKA010000029.1:0-9942 GCA_964525965.1 uncultured Nitrososphaerota archaeon | reverse complement strand
TGACTGTGGTTGTCTTGCCAGCTCCGTTCGGTCCTAAAAAGCCGAAGATCTCCCCCCTATGCACTTGGAAGGTGATGTGGTCCACCGCCAGCACCGGTCCGTAGTACTTAGTGAGCTCCTCTACCTCTATCGCCTCCATCTTCACCACCCCACACCCTCTCGTAGAAGCTGAGAAGCTCCTCGAAGATCCTCCTCCTGATCGCTAGAGCCTTCAAACCTTCCTTAAGAGTCATAATTCCTGTTTCAGTTATCTCGTACACCCTCCTGCCGGTTCCAGACTCCCATCTGGACGTCAGGAGGCCCCTCCTCTCCATCCTCCTGAGGGTCGTGTAAACGGCTCCTGTCTCCGGGGCGTGGCCTCCCGTCATGTCCATCACCCTCTTGATTATCTGATACCCGTGGACCGGCCCCTCGTAAGCCATCCTGAGTATCAGGAGCGGCATCAGGCCGAGGGGCCTCTGCCTGCAGGGTCCGATGCACATATATTTCACGGATACATGTAGCATTGCTACACATATAAATGCTACCTATCAGGTGGGGATTGAAGAAGTAGGGGGGAAGGTTCCTCGCTCAACGGAGAACTTCAGCAGGTCCCTTATGGACAGGGCCTTCCTTATGGATGCCGGGATCGTGATCCTTCCCTTCTCCCGCAGCCTCACCTTCAGCTTGATCCTAACTTTCCAGCCCTCAAGCGTATTCCTTCGATGGGGTTATTGTTCCCACCAGCTGCGGGTCATCGCTGCTGTTCTGTACTCCGGGCTGTCCCCACATCGAGGCTGATCGAACCGCTTGAGCTCTTGAGCTGCCGTGAATCACGTGATGACCTAGAGCTCCGGCGAGCCCACATCCCTGAAGCTCAGAACCTCTATCACCTTTGAAGCCTTGTTCTTCAGTTCCTCGTCCTCGGTAACCAGTTTTAACCCATTCTTCTCCGCTAAAACCACATAAGAAGCGTCGTAAGCGGTCAGCCTCAACCTGCTGGCCATCTCCACTATGTCAGGCTCCCAGGGACGAGGGCTCAGGACCTCCATCAGATCGACCACCTCCCCGAACACATCGACCAGTTCCCGAACCTTCCCCCTCGGCAGAGCTCTGATGAGTGATGCCTCCTTCCAGAGGGCGTTCATCACCTCGTAGATGGTGAGCCACTGGATGTAGTTGCCTGCCAGAGGCCTCAGCCTTCGGGCCTTGAGAGCGTACACGAGGGAGGAGGCGTCGAAGAGGAGATCTCCTATCATCTCGCCTCTCTGTCCTTCCTGATGCTCTTCACCACTCTCTCGACGTCCAGCTTGTCCAGCACGTCGCTCAACTCCTCCAGTCTTCTCTCCAACATCAGCAGTTTCCTTCTTTTGACCTCCTCCTCAAGGGCCTGCCGCAGGAAGGTTGAGATCCTCACCCCAAGCCTCTCCGCCTCCTCCTTGAGCTCCCTCCTCACCTTCGTGGAGACCGTGACATACTCACCCATTTTGACTACCTACAAGGTAGGTATAATGAGGAGGCATATAAATTTGGGCATGATCGACCTCGGCGCCCACTTCCGAACCTCTCATCTTCGTGAAACCTAGTCGAACGTGTACAATCCCTTCCCATTCGCTTCCTCCTCGAGTGAGCGAGGGTGTTGCTCAAACTCTCATTTTCTTAGTCACCGAGGGGCCTCAGTCATATGAGACCAGTAGAATCCTCACGTTCTTTATCAGGAAGCAGGCTTCCTAAGAAAACGAAGGATTTCTGCAAGAAGGTAAGGAAGGAGATACTAGGAGATCGCCTCTCCCGAAGACACCGTAGCTGGCGTGCTATCTCCGATGTGGAGCTGTGGCGCCGCCGCGACGGACACTATGATCGCCGCGAGTCTATAGCATTATATAGATCTATCCCCCATGCTATATACAATACACATGAAAATTCATCTAAATACTTTATATAAGATAATTATAAATTACAGTCGCGGCAAAAGTCCAAAGGGATCACTATGAGCAGAACAGCAGTGGTCTTGATGTCGGTTGTGGTGGTAGCGGTCCTCGTTGGGATCGCAGTCCATCAGCTGGAATCTGTGAATCACGGAACTGGACCTTCTCTGCCTCAGGTTCAGGGATCGCTAGAAACCTCAACTAGCAGCTCATCGCAGGGCAAAGTAACGCTTAGGGGTTCAGGAGCCACCTTCCCGCTTCCTCAGATCGAGGCCTGGATAGACGAGTTCATGAAGGACAACCCAGGAGTGGAGGTGGAGTACCAAGGAATAGGGAGCGGAGCCGGACAGGAGCAGTTCTTCAAGGGGTTGACGGACTTCTGCGGGAGCGATCCTCCGCTCAGCAGGAGCAAGTGGGAGGAGTACAGGGGTAAGGTGATGCAGGTTCCCTACATCCTAGGAGCGGTTGTGATAACCTACAACCTGCCCGGCATGAACGACGTGCACCTCAAGCTCGACGGGAGAACCGTAGCCCTCATCTACTTGGGTAAAATAGAGTACTGGGATGATCCCAGGATAAAGGAACTCAATCCCGGGATAAAGCTCCCGCACGAGAGAATAACGGTTGTTCACAGATCGGACGCCAGTGGTACGACCCAGATATTCACCACATTCCTTCACGAGGCAGCTCCAAGTTTGTGGCCTTCTGATCTCGTCGGAAAGACAGTAAACTGGCCAGTGGATGAGACAGGAAGGGGTGTTGGAGGGAAGGGCAATCCTGGAGTCATCGCCATAGTGAGGACCACGGATTACTCGGTGGGATACGTGGAGCTTGCCTACGCCCTTAACGAGAAACTGCCTGTCGCTGCGCTTAAGAACAGGGATGGAAGGTTCGTGCTTCCTAGCAAGGAGACCATACAGGCAGCAGCTTCCCACGCCCTGGAGACCGGACTCATACCGACCGATCCAAAGGAGGACTTCAGCAGGGACATCGAGGCCATAATATATGCTCCCGGGCCGAACTCCTATCCCCTGTCGGCCTTCTCACATCTGATACTTTGGACCCACTACCCCAAAGATAAGGCTGAGGTTTTGGCAAAGTTTCTCCAGTGGATATGCGATAAGGGAGATAAGTACATAGTGGAAGGGTACGTGGCGGCTCCTGATAGCATCAAGACGATCATAAGGAAGGCGGCCAGCTATCTGGCCGGCTGATCTTCTCTTCTCTCTTCCCTCTCTTTACTTTATTCCTTATTCCTTTTTTCTCTTGACATCCGAGTCTTGACGGCCGATTCCGACGGAGATCTCAACTTTTTAAGCTGTGATCGTAGGACATTTTTTTAGGATGTCATAATGTCTCTGATAAGGGAGATAAACATCTCCGAGTTCCGGGGGATAAGGAGCCTGAGGAAGCCCATCGAGCTTGGAGAGTTCAATGTCCTAGTTGGACGTAACAACGTCGGTAAGAGCGCCGTTCTCGAGGCCCTCTACCTGATTGCAGGAAAGGAGGAGGACCCCGTTTATAGAACCAGAACTCGGAGTTATAACTCCAGTTATATCCCCGCCGTAATATCCGATCTTCACGGAGGTAAGGATACTTATTCTCCTCTTGTTTATGGGTATGCTGGCAGATCTCATCTGGAGTACAGGATCAGATCAACAAAGGCTTCTAAAAACGCTTTTTCCCCATCCGCAAAGGTCCCTGATATCATCGAGAGGGTGGATGTCTGGATCGAGAGGACCGGGATTACCGCAGCCCTTGAGGGAGTGAAGGTCGGAAATACTCCTAGATTTCTGGAACTCGATGTGGGTTCCGATAAGAAGAGCAAAGTTTTGAGCTTTTACATCCCTAACGACAGCACCTCCTACATGCAGATAAGGGATTACGTGCTGAGGGAGGATGTCTTCTCGCAGATAGTCAAGGACGGGAACCACAAGAGGGTCATAGAGGATCTCCTCTCCGGAGTGATCTACGACAAATTCACGGAGGTTCTGATAGAGAGAGGTGACCTGAAGGTCAGGAAGGAGGCCAGCGGCGGCGTTGGCCCCCTCTACATAAACGTGGAATCCCTGGGAGATGGCGTGAAGAGGGCCCTCCTCGCATACCTTGCAGTTGAGCACCTCAACCCCCTGGTCCTGCTGTGGGACGACATAGAGGTGGCCGCTCATCCCAGCCTTGTGAGGGCCGTGCTCCGATGGCTGTCCGGATCCGGGAGGCAGGTGGTGATATCCACTCAGAGCATCGATGTCCTCTACGAGCTCACACAGGTGAGGCCGAGGGACTGCAGGATAATAGTGCTGAGGAAGGACGAGAGCGATGTGGTGAGCCACAGGTCCCTGAACCTCGACGAGCTGGATGAGTTCTTCGAGGGAGGGCTGGATCTGAGGAGGATGATCGAGGAGATGGAGCTATGAAGGTTGTCGAGGGCGAGGTAGCGCAGGTCTTCGCCTACGTACTCACTGGAGATGGTCCCAGGGACCTCAGGGTCCTGAAGGCTGTGGCCGAGAAGTATGACCACAGCAAGGTTCTGAAAGTACCGGAGAGCGCCATGAGAAGGCCGACGGGACTCACAGCCGTGATGAGAGCCCTGGCCCTCTCGTTCGGGAGAACCAACGTGAGGATATACCTCATCGTTATAGACAGGGAGCACGTGGGCTGGTGGAGGAGGTGATCAGGAAGCTCAGAGGCAACGGTTTTGATGTCGAGGAGGAAGGTATCAGGAGGTTGGAAGAGGGGGCGTGGGCCATTGGCGTTCACAGAGGTGGAAGGAGAGGAATTATCTACCTAGCTGTGCTGGGCTTCGAAAAAGGGATAGAGGAAAACCTCTCCAAACTTATTAGACTTCTCTACAGCGAGGATGTGGATCCGGATAAGGGAGCCTTGAATAAATGGCTCCGCAGCAGGGAACTGAGCGATGAGGATCTGGTCAGGAGGGCTTCGAGGAGCCAGATAGAGCAGTCCTTCCCGAGCCTGTCGTCAATTTTTGCTGAGATCAAGGGATTAGATTACTGAAGCGTCGTGAGATCGCATCTCCTCCACCGGAGCCGCGAATTGTTTTGAGAGCCTTCTGAGGAGGTTTTGACATGGACCAGCTACATGCCAAATTTTTCACCAGGAGGCCCTTTCCTGAATATTTGGTGAATCGACCTTTTATGTTCGAACCTCTCAACTTGTTCAGGTGGAGCTCGTAACGGGTTTCGAGGAGGTCCTCAGGCTGGGTGAGGACCACTGGTCCCTATCCTCAGGTGAAGAGCGGAGGCTGTGGGACGTTCAGAGGGAAGCGCTCCTCTCCGCCTGGAGGAGGATGCCCGACAGACTCAAGGGAATAATCCAGATGCCCACGGGCTCCGGTAAATCTGTTGTGATGGCCTTCCTCCTCCAGCTCATAGCCTTCTTCTACGACGGAGAGAAGAGGAACATCCTGATCGTTCTGGCTCCGCTCAACAGAATAAAGGATCAGCTCTTTGAGACCTTTAAACAAGTTCTGTCCGGGTTTGGATCTCAACCTCTGGCCGTGGTCGTTGATCTGAGCAGCAGACGGTTAAGGATGAGCGAGCCTCTCGACTCCTACGTGAGATGTACCCACAACATCTCCTCCTTCGTGACCGTTCCGGACAAGCTGGCGCTGATACTTAGGGAGTGGGAGTGCCTCAGGGACATCAGCGGCAAGATGTTCCTCGTTCTCTTGGTCCATCCCAGCGGGCTGAGATCCATTTATGATAGCGGCCTTCTCGAGATCCTCAGGGAGAGAACTCTCGCTCTCTTCGTGGACGAGATGCACTACGGATACTCCGGAAGCTCTAGGAGGTCGAACAGGTTCCTCGTCGCCGAGATGGCCCGGGGGGTTCCCGTGGTGCTCGGGTTCTCGGCCACCCCTGTGAGGAGCGTTCTGGATCTCTTCGCCACGGAGAGCAAGCTCATGACTCGGGACGTGTTCATCTACAGGAAGTCCTGCGTTGACCTCACGATCGAGAGCATGCGGATGCTCCTGGAGGGAAAAGAGCCCATCCTGGTTCCTCACATAAGGGCCTACTTCTACGACACCAGGTTCGATCCCGGCATCAAGCCCACGAAGTTCTGGGGGTACCCGCTCAGGAACAGGGTCTCCAGGTACATGGACAAGCTCTTCGAGGTGCTTAGAAATGAGAAAGTGAACTTGGAGGACCTCAAGGTTCTCGTGCTGGCTCCGAACATAGAGGAGGCGAACATCTGGGAGGAGGAGCTGAGAAGCAGGTTCCCAAACGCTAAGGTCGTGCTCGCCCACTCCAGCAAGTCCAGATCCACAAAGAGGATAGAGGAGTTCGTCTGCTCATCCAGAGGAGTGCTTGTGGCTGTGGACATGGTGAAGCTCGGATTTGATGATCCCGATCTGGACATGCTCGTCATCGCTAGACCCACGAGGAGCCCTGTCGCATATGTTCAGATGAGGGGAAGGCTCGCCAGATGGCCCAGGAGGGACTGCCTGAAGAGGAGGAGGTGCTACGGCATACTGGTCCACCTGGCCTCCAGCAAATTCTTGGAGAGCACTGATGTGATAAGGGAGGCTGAGCTGGCGAGGTGCTTCGTTAAAAGCTACGATCTGAAGGGCTTCAAGGTCATGTACCCGCAGGAGGAAGTTCCCCTCTCAGTTCTACCGTCCAGAAGCGGGACGCTCATCGACCTCATCTGGAGGAAGGCGCTCGACGAGGTGATCATCCCACACGTCAAGGGATACATGAAGGAGCAGGTGAGGAGGGGATGGCTGCGCTTCGAGAACGGGTTCATCGCCTACGTGGGGACTAGGGGCAGCATCACGACCAAGCATGTGTCCGAGGGAGGGGCCTTCCGGAGATCCGTGAGGAAACTTTACCTGGAGGTGCTGGGGGACGCCCTGGACAGCCTGCCGGAGGACCTCAAGAGGTCAACGGAGGGCACGGAGCTCTCAGTTGAGAAGGTCTATCGGTACCTGGGCCAGCAGGAGTGGAGGCCCCTTCACGACTACATGCTCTCCCTCCTGAAAGTGGAGGTTCCGAGAAGGAGAGGGATCCTGGAGCGCATCATCTCGTGGATGAGGAAGGTCCTCAGGATGTGAAGGCTAGAAGAGGAGGAGCCACGCAGGAATTCTTATGACGCTTCCTTTCTTCTCGACGCCCGGCCTCAGGGTCACCATGTAGATCCCCTCAGCCCCGACCCTACCAGCAATGCCGACCTGTGAGCCCGGGATCTCCTTTCCAAGACTGATCTCGAAGGCCAGCCTTCTTCCCTCCATCTCCAGAACGAGATCGACCTCACCATCTCCCCATCCGTAGGACAGCGAAGCTCCCTTACTGGTTCTTGAGATCCTGTGAAGTCTCGCTGCTACAGCTTCTTCCAAGAGGACGGCCCTCATGTCCTTAGTTACCGGCATCAGGTTTGCTATCTGCCCCCACCTCAGGGTGGACGTGGTGAAGTATATCTTCCACGGCTTCCTAGCCTTGGACCTCGCTGTGCCAACTGGAGGAACCCTGAATATCACCTCTGCCCTCTCTAGAGCGTTGAGCGCCCTTATCACCTGTCTTTTGTTCATCCCGATATCTCTGGAAAGGCTCTCGGAACTCACAGCTCCGGGTTTTTCGGAGGATATGGCCATGAGAAGTCTCTCCACTTCAGGAAGAGTGCTGGATTCGAAGTTGGCCACCTCCACAAGGTCCCACCTGATAACTCTGTCCAGAACCTCCCAGGCCATCTCCGCAGCTTCCTCTTTGCTCCTCGCTCTTGCAGTGGCAGGAAGCCCTCCGATCTCAATGAATGACTCTGTGAGAGTTATGGGATCTCCCCCGATAGATCTAAGAACCTTCTTCTCAAGAGCTGAGAGTTTCTCCACGTCGGAGCGGGATATAGCGCTTCTTATCTCACCTAACAGACCTCTCTTCATTTTGCCAAGCTTTTTCCTGATCAGGAGATACTCTGACAGGCTTAAAGGGAAGAGAGGTTCACAGGAAGCTCTCCTCGAGAGATCCACATCGAACCTCATCGCCATGGCGGAGGAGCCTGCGGCTATGATCATCATGTCTGGATCCTGATCGTAGGCGAGCTTGAGGTCCCTGGCCCACTCGCTGTAACAGGTCACCTCGTCCAACAGGACGACTTTGGCTCCCTCCAGCTCGTAAGAGATCTTCTCCAGAGCTTCTAGGAGCACGGGACCCACAGATCTGTAGAGCCTGTCCACAGGCAGATAGAAGATCGGTTTGTTGTGGAACGTCAGGAGCACCTGGAGCAGGAGGGTCGTCTTGCCGACCCCCCTAAGGCCGGGGATTAGTATGACCCTGGGCTCAGTCCTCTCCCTGAAATGGGATTCTACAATCCTGATAAGTCTATAGAAGGCCCACCTTCTGGGCAGAGGTTTTCCTTTTCTGTCTCTCGTGGCTTGCCGGGCGAGTGCCAAACTTCTTACGAACCATACATCCAAGAAGGCCCTCAGATCCATCTTGGATATTTAAGTATCCAGTCGAATATAAATGCTCGGATACTATGTTATCCAATATGCCCCTGATCACCATCCTCTCCAGAATGACAGTGAAAAAACTGGATTTGACATGCCCTATCGCCAGTAGCTCAAGAGATTGCAGAAGGAACACTCGCACTGGACATATGTCTTGTAACGCCGAGGCCGACTGCACTTACAGGTTCGGGCGATTGGGGACTTTAAGGATTCTTAAACTCTAGTGCAGGCCCTTCATGGCCTCCCCGAGCTTCTTCCAGTACTCATCTAGCTTGGACTGCCACTGCTTGGCGTAGTTCTCCCCGATATTTCTGAAAGCTTTGATGAAGAGCAGGTCCTCCACGTTACGGAGCTCGCATATGATCCTGCTCACCACATCCTGACCACAACAGCCCGTGCAAAAGCCCTCTATAGCTCTGAGAGACTTATGTTGGAGAACACAGTCGAGATCTCCACAGCAGGCATGGCACTTGCATAAGCTGATCAGTATGCCTGTTCCCTCCATGGAGATGTACACTTTCTCTGGAATCTCAACCCCTCTAGCCTTGAGATCCGATATGAGCTCGTTCAACGTGGACCATATTCCTTCAAAAGCCTCAGATATCTTTCTATCCCTGCACCTCTCGGACAATGAATCCCCCGAGAATTTAGGTTAACCGATCCATAAAAAGTTCGCTAGTTTGAGCTTTAGGTGAACCTAAGGATCGACTGGCAAGTTACGATCATGAGAACATCCTCGACCAGTGGGTAGCACCTCTGGGGGGTGGACGCACTTGAGCTTAACTCAACAAGATCCTGACCTCGATCCCAGCTACCGTGGAGAGAAGGTTATGAAAAAGAGTTGATGAGATCGATTCCAATGAGGAGACAACAATAGTTTGAAGCTTTTTCACTGAATCGCCCGAATATGAGGGTTTCCCGTGATCTCGTTTTAAAAAAGGGGGAAGGGGTTATCTGAGCTTCGCTCCGCAGTTCCAGCAGTACAGGTCGCTCTGACTCACAGTCTTTCCACAATGTGGGCAGAATCTCGTTCCACTCTCAGATTCCTTGGAGTCGGATGTTCCCCCACCTGAAAGTTCATTTACAGCCTATTTATGGAAAACAGCCATTCTTCAATTCCTCTGATCCCCTTGAAGGTGTACTCCCTATCAGCGTATACCTTCAGAGTTCCTAGGAACCCTTTCTCCACCTTAACTATGCTCTCCAAAGGTATCTCAACCATTCCCTTGGACGGGCTTCCGGAGAGCACGAAGGATCCCACAATGCTTTGGAACTTTCCTGCCTTGAATATGAGCCTCCTGTTAGTCAGGATGAGCTTACCGTTCACGGTGCTCAACCTGCTCCGCTGGTATGAGACGGGGGTCCTGCCGGATTCCTTGAGTACAACCTCGCCCGACGATTCCATCTTGATATCACCTCATATTCGAGCCCCGCATCTCGTGCAAAACTTCGCCTCCAGTGGAACGACGGCACCGCACCTCGGGCATGTCTTTTCCCTAGCCATCAGTATTCTGGGAAGCTTAGCACCACACCTGACACAGTACTCTGCACGAGGATCGTTCACATATCCGCACA
>CAZGKA010000028.1:0-9083 GCA_964525965.1 uncultured Nitrososphaerota archaeon | reverse complement strand
AGGCCTTGTGGATAAATCTTTATCACTTTTCCCCCAAACTTCATCTTTAGTGAGAATCTTGAAGCCCAAGCTGTTTATGACCAGAGAGATACCTGAAAGGGGATTATCTAAGATAAGGGAGAATTTTGAGGTTGAGCTCTGGCCAGAAGAAGCCCCTCCCTCAAAAGAGGAGATCATAAACAGGATAAAGGACAAACAGGCACTTGTCTCTCTCCTGACAGATCCAATAGATGAAGAAGTCATGGAAGCAGCACCTAATCTACGCATAATTGCTCAGTACGCTGTCGGGTTCGATAATATAGACCTAGAAGCTGCTACAAAAAGAGGAATCTATGTAACGAACACCCCGGGCGTCCTCACAGAGACAACCGCTGACTTTGCCGTTGCCCTCCTCTTCTCCATAGCCAGGAGGGTTGTTGAAGCCGACAAGTACGTGCGGTCTGGAAAATGGAAGATAGGATGGCATCCTCTGATGTTTCTAGGCCAAGACATACATGGAAAAACGTTGGGTATAATCGGTCTCGGCAGGATAGGCTCAGCTGTTGCTAGGAAGATGAGAAGAGGCTTCAACATGAGGGTCCTCTACTACGACGTTGTGCGCAGGCATGATCTCGAGAAGGAGTTAGGAATAGAATATGCTGATCTGGAGACACTCCTCAAGGAATCAGACTTTGTTTCGCTTCACACCCCTCTCACCAAAGACACCTACCATTTGATAGGCGAGAAAGAGCTCAGGATGATGAAGCCCACCGCTTACCTAATTAATACCTCTAGGGGCAAGGTGATAGATCAGAAAGCCCTTTACAAGGCTCTAAAGGAGAAGTGGATAGCCGGAGCAGCGTTGGATGTCTTCGAAGAGGAACCCATATCCCCGGATGATCCCCTCTTAACCCTAGATAACGTGATCCTCACCCCACACATAGCCAGTGCAAGCTTTGACACCAGGAGTAGAATGGCTGAGATAGTGGCGGAAAACCTCATAGCGTTCAAAGAGGGGAAGATACCTCCGACCCTAGTCAACAAGGATGTTATCAAGGTAAGAAAGCCGGGATTTTGAGGCTAGGCTAACGCATTATGGACCTGAGGCCCTCCTCAAAGGGGGGCCTAACCAAGCCTTTTTCTGTTATTATTCCCGTCACAAGGTCAGGTGGGGTCATATCAAAGGCCGGGTTCAGAACTTCAGCTGATTCGGGAGCTATCCTTCTGCCCGCCATAAACACCACCTCTGAAGGGTCCCTCATCTCTATGGTGACGTCCCCTCTCCCGGAACTCATGTCTATCGTGGAGGTCGGTGCGGCCGTGTAGAAGGGAACGCCATGGTATCGCGAAACTATCGCCAAGTTGTAGGTCCCTATCTTGTTATATAGAGTTCCATCGCGCAGTATTCTGTCGGCCCCCACCATCACTAGATCAACTCCGTGCTCTCTCATAAAATAACCGGAGGCTCCGTCTACTATCAGCTTGACAGGAATCCCCTCGAGACCGAGCTCGAACGCAGTTATTCTCGCTCCCTGAAGTACAGGTCTCGTCTCAAGCGCTACCACGGTGACATTTTTTCCTCTCTCCTTGGCAACGTAGATGGGGGCTAGGGCGGTTCCATACCTCACCGTAGCGAAGGATCCCGCGTTGCATATGGTCATAACCGTGAACCCGTCCTCTATTAGCTCAGACCCTACTTCACCTATCTTCCTGTTGGTCATCTCATCTTCCTCAAGGATCCTGAGGGCCTCGTCCTCCACGGCATGGTACAGATCCTCACCCGACGATATTGCTGATTTAGCCCTATCAAGAACTCTTCTTATGGCCCAGAAGAGGTTAATAGCCGTTGGTCTCGTTCTCTTGAGCTTTTCTGCTGCTCTCACCAAGTTATCGAAGGAAGGCTCCTCCTTCAGGGAAAGAATCAGCCCTAGGGCGGCAGCAACCCCTATGGCCGGAGCTCCTCTCACAACCATCTTCCTTATAGCCTCAGCGACGCAGTCCACGGACTCACAATTCATGAAGGTCAGCTTCTCAGGCAGAGCCCTTTGATCTATGAGGACCACCTTTCCATCTACCCAGTCAACAGTTCTAGGAAGCTTCATGGGAATCCCTCTGGAAAGCCAAGTTTTTACTCAAAAAGGTTATATGCGGATGGCCCTCCTCCCAACTCGCTGAAGGACTAGCTCTGGTAGGTCCACGACCGCTTTCGCCTTTGATATGATCACTGAATCGCTGCTGGCGGATATATCCGCGTCTGAGACATACAAATCAACGGACTTTTCGGTGATCCCCCTCCCTCTGAGCCCTGCTGAGAAGAGCTCCTCGGTGGCCCTTCTAGCGAGCTCTCCGCTCCTCGAGATCTGGCTGTCAAACACGATTTCAACCTCACGCGGCGACAATGAACTCAGTTCATTGACAAGAACATCGAGAGCTCTTTCCAAGCGGGCCCCTTTTAGGGAACGGTAGGAAGACCTGATGTCCCTCAGAAATCCATCTGTTGATATGTATACGGGCTCTCCAGATAGCAGAGCGTCTATCGTCTGGAGAACGTTGTATCCATCAACCTTTAAGAGTCGCTCCTCAACAAGCCAGGGAGGAATCTTCTTTAGAGCGTTTCTCAGAGCTTCGTCCGGCCACCTCATCACCTTTCTAACGGCGAATATCTCCTCCCTCCTGAGCCGGAGTTTCTCCGAGACTATCCTCATGGACTGGTTCATGCTGTATCCCAGGGCGGCCAGAACCTTAAGCTCTCTGGACGCCAGAACTATCCTGTCCTCCTCAGGATCTCCATGAATCTGCATCTGATCCTCCTCACATCTGAACATTTGATGAGACCACTGGCCAAGGCACTAGATCCGCCCCCACCACCTCCAAGCTCGTCGGTGAGGCTCTTAGCTATGAGCTTAGCGTCCATACCCTTGTTCACAGCGGACTTTCCTACTATAATGTGGAACTCAGCTCCCTCCCCCCTCGGCCTCAGGACCATAGCTATAACATCGTCATTGTTGCTGATGATGCTGTCCAGAGCCTCTATGATTGCATCCCTGTCATCGATATCAGTCTCCAAGACGACAGCTCTGAGATCATACACTCTCTCCGCCGAGCTTAGCGCCACGCGCAGTCCATCCGTCAGCCTTTTAACCCTCTCCTCGCGCAGCTCCTTGCCTAGTCTCTTGTTCTCCTCAATGACCTTCTCGAAGTGTTCGTACGTCTTCTCAGGATGAACTCCCATCTTATCAGCTATCCTCTTAAGGTTAACGTAACACTCACTCATCCTCTCCACAGCGGATTCCCCAGCGCTGAACTCAAGCCTGACGACGCCGTCCTGTATCCTCCTAGATCTCCATATCTTTATGAATCCGACCTCGCCCGTCCTCCTGACATGCGTTCCAGCGCAAGCTTGGACGTTGAAGTTCTCTATCTCAACTATCCTGAGGATGGGATCTGGTACCACACCTCCTTGATAGAGCACAAACCCGTACTTCTTCTCAGCATCGGTTCTCGGCATCCAGAAGGTCTTAACTTCCCTGTTCTCCATAACTACCTTGTTGGCCTCGAGCTCGATCCTGAACAGGTCTTCATCGCTCAGGCTCTTATAGTGAGTTATATCCAGTCTGCTCTCAGAGATGCCCTTCTGAGCTCCAGACTGCCATACATGCTTTCCTAGAACCTTTCTAGCGGCCCCAAGTATTATATGGGTAGCCGTGTGATTTCTCATGAGCCTAGCCCTCCTGTCCCAATCGATTCTTCCTCTGACGCTATCTCCTGGCCTTATCATGGAGAGATCTCCTTTAACATGATGTAGAATCCTCTCAGCAACCTTCTCAACGCTAAGAACACGAAAAGCTCCACTTTCATGTTCTATTACTCCAGTATCACATGGCTGGCCGCCTCCTTCTGGATAAAAGAGAGTTTTATCTAAGATCAAGGCATCTCCAACGATTCCAAGGACCTTAGCCTCAAATTCAATCGAGTAGGGTTCGTCATAGAATAGAAGCTCTGTTTTCTTGAAGTTCTTGATCTGTTCAAGGTTCTCGGGTATCTTCGGCGGTCTGACCTCAGGCTTCTCGTGTTTGGCTGCCACAAGTTCATAGAAGTTATCCGGAACCTTGACCTCGATTCCTCTCTCCTTAGCTATCTCCTCGACGATCTCAGGAGGAATCCCGTGAGAGTCGTAGACTTCAATTAGGAAGTCCACATCGATTTTTCTCTTTCTCTTTATCTCCTTAAGTACAGTGCTTCTTCCTCGCCTTAGCGTTTCCTCAAATCTCCTCTGCTCTATATTCACCATCTCTAGGATATTGTCCCTGGCCTCTAAAATATCAGGGAATGCCCTAGACCAGTGATCGAGTTGCATGTCGATAAGCTCAGATAATTTAACATCGACCTCCAGCTTCTTGAGAAGTCTTAAAGTCCTTCTTATAAGCAACCTACCTAAGTATCCTTCTTGGACGTTCGAGGGGACTAGGCCATCGGCCAGCATAAAAGCTATGGCCTTGGTGTGATCCAGAACGGCGAAGGCCATCTCCATGGGTGTGAGCAAGGAGTCCAGCTCCTCTGGACTCATTCCTATGGACTCAGCGGCCCTCTTCCTCAGGCTCCACAAGCTCTCCCCCGCCTCAATTTTCGACATTAAAGAGGAGATCCTAGAGTACTCGAGCAGAATCTTTTCTTCTGGCCTCCTCACCCCAAGAAGATCAAAGAATTTTCCAACAAGGCCTTCATAGATCACATCAAAAGCTATGGGACCTCCGCGCAGGAACCAGGTTATCCTCTCCAGACCATAGCCAGTATCGACGACTTTAGTCTCCATCGGATGGAGGGTTCCGTTCTCCTCTCTGTACTCCATGAACACCAAGGTGGCTATCTCCAGCCCTCCTGCTATGGGCTCAACGTCCGGTCCGGCATTGCCTCCTCCCCTCCAGATGCCCTCTTTATACGTTATCTCATCCTCTTTGAGGCCTAGTACCTCTAACGCATACTTGTGAAAGAGTTCGAGGGTCCTCTCCTTCCAATAAACCTTTTGACTCTTCGTGTTGAACGCGTGGTGCGCCATCATCTCAAAGATCGTGAGGTGCCTCCCGAGGGTAAGCCCAACCTTGTCAACATCCTTCATCCTTATGCATGGCTGGGAGATCGTTAGTGGATTGGCGGGAGGGGGTACCAGACCAGCGGTTATGAAGGGCTGGAAGTCCACTATGGAGGCGCTTGTCAGGAATAGGTCATCCCTCCACCTGCAGACCACGGGATATCTGTTCACCTTGGTGTGACCCTCCTTCTCCATAAAGGATAAGAAGTCCTCTCTGACCTGATCTATGGTCTTATCTGATAGTTTTCGGTCGATGAAAGTGTAGGGCTCACAGGGAGCTTCTCCACAGGTTTTCCTGTCCGGATCAGTGGTCCAAAAGTGTTCTCCACAGACAGGACATTTCTTCCTGACATATCCATGTTCTCTGAAGAAGTGTAGCCTGAGGGATTCACTAAGGTCAAGCTGCATGTCTGATCGAGGAGGAGCAGAGGATCAAAAGATAAAAAATTGGTGATCTTCAACCGAAGAGGGCTCCAAGCCCTTCGAGGGCAACTTCCTCCTTCTCTTCCTCTTCCTCCTTCTTTTCTTCCTCCTTCTTTTCTTCCTTAGCCTCGGCGCTGGGTGCAGCAGCCGCTGGAGCAGCTACGACGGGAGCAGCAGCCGCTTGTGATATAAGCTCGTCGAGATTGACCTTCCCGAGGGCTTCAACGAGCTGCTTCACCCTAGCCGCATCGGGCTCAACTCCGGCGGCTTTAAGCACGTTGGATATGTCCTCTTCACTCGGAGATTTCCCTAGCTCATGTAAGAGCAGAGCAGCATACACATACTCAAGCCCCATTCAATCACCTTCAACCGGGAGTTCCCTGCGACACCTTATAAAATATTTACGCTCGACCGATCAGACCCTCCAACTCCTCAAGTACTCTTTCTGATCCTCTGTAAGGGAGTCTATTTCTATTCCCATGCTCTTCAATTTCATCTCAGCTACCATACAATCTAGATCCCTTGGAAGCTCGTACACATGGGCCTCTAGCTTACCTCTGTTATCCAGCAGGTACTTTAACGCCAGTACTTGGTCGGAGAAGCTCATATCCATTACCTCACTCGGGTGCCCCTCAGCTGCCACTAGGTTTACGAGACGTCCCTCCGCTAGAAGGTAAACCCTCTTCCCACCCAAGTCGTACTCGACAACGTTTCTGCGTATGGATCTCTTATGCCTCTTAATCCTCTCGAGATCTTCCACTGAAATCTCAACGTTGAAATGTCCCGCATTGGCCAAGACGGCACCATCCTTCATCAGTCTGAAATGCTCCTCCCTGATAACATCTCTATTCCCAGTGGCTGTTATGAAGATATCTCCAACCTTGGCCGCCTCCTCCATCTTCATGACGTCGAAACCCTCCATCACAGCCTTAAGGGCTTTTATGGGATCCACTTCCGTCACTATGACCCTGGCTCCAAGCCCCCGTGCTCTCATAGCAATTCCCCTTCCTACATGGCCGAAACCGGCCACAACAACTTTCTTCCCAGCTATGAGTATATTGGTCGCCCTCAGGATTCCATCCAGGGCACTCTGGCCTGTGCCGTGTACATTGTCGAAATCCCATTTGGTTTCGGCGTTGTTGACCGCAATCACTGGATACAGGAGCTTACCCTCTCGCTCTAACGCCTTGATCCTTATGACTCCTGTTGTGGTTTCCTCCGTACCTCCCACAGCTTTAATCCCCACCTCTGCAGCTTTTACTGTTAGATCTCCTCCATCATCCATTGTGAGATCTGGATTAGCTCTTAGCACAGACTCAATAGCGTGGAAGTATTCCTCAGTGGTTTCTCCCCTCCAAGCCACTACGTGGATGCCCTCCTCAGCAAGAAAGGCAGCCACATCATCCTGAGTTGATAGAGGATTGGATGCTGCAAGAAAAACCTCCGCTCCAAGGGCTTTTAGAACCCTAACTAGTGCTCCCGTCTCCTTAGTGACGTGCAAACAAGCCGAGATTCTTAGGCCCTCAAAGGGCCTTTCTTGAACGAACTTACTTTTAAGCCTCATGAGAACCGGCATGTGCGCCTCTGCCCACTCAACCTTCTTTCTTCCCTCTGGAGCTAATCTCGGATCCCTGATCCTGCTCTCAACCAACTTTACTCACCCTAACGATCCAGAGGTTCCCCTCTCTCCTTATATCAACTGGATTTCCTGTCCTGCTCGACCAAGAACTTAGATCCTCTATGGTCTCCTTGTCTCCCACGATGAATTCCAGAGATTCCCCTGGATTGAGCTTCTGCGCCTCTTTAGCAATCCTTATCAAGGAGAAGGGGTTCCTCAAGGAGGTTATATCTATCCTCCTCAACTTAGACTTGGGCATCTCTTATTTCCTAACCAACACAAACACTAAAAAAGTTCCGTCTCTCTGACCTTGTTCCCCAGGCTTTCTATCACATCCCTCTCAGAAGTATCGGGAGAGACTATCTTAAACATCAGATAGGCATCCTCCCCATCGTGATAGTACCTAGGTATCACGCCCAACCTCCTGTACCCGAGCTTCCTGTAGAGGTTAATCGCCGGCTCGTTGGACACACGAACTTCTAAATATATCAACTTGCACCCGTATTCCGAGCGGAGGTTCCTCTCGGCCTCCGTCATAAGAGCTTTACCTATGCCCTTCCTCCTGTAGTTCTTATCAACAGCGATCGATAACACATGCCCCAAGTTCAGGGTCTTCCTCCACAGGAAAGCCTTCTCCACACGACACATAACGTATCCAACGATCCGGCCATTTATTTCGGCTACAAGAAAAGCTTTCGGAAATCTGCGGTGGTTCTCGTGAAAGAAGTATATCGGATAGTGCTCCGGAAGGAACACCTGATTTATCCTCTGAACGGACACCACGTCCTCTGGTTGAAAGTATCTCACCCTGAAGTCCTCTCCCAAGAGAGATCACCAGTGACTCCCTAGTTTGCTCTCTAGGTCAGTAGAGTGCGTGTCTCCTCCTATAAACATATCCTTTTATACTCCCTAAGCTCCCTGTTGAGTTCGATGGAAGTAGAAGAACTCCTTGAAGTGGTTAAAGCGAGCTTTGAGGTCAGGGACTTCATCCTGACCGAAAATGGAATAAACTTCGATCTTGAACCCGAACCTGAGGAAGTTATAAAGAGGAAATTCGCTGATCTAGCCAAGAAGCTGATACCGCAGGGGGTCATACCCAAGCTGCTTAGAGGAGAGGACGATCGACCGCTCCTCCTCCTGAGGAACATGCCGGAAGCCGCCTTGAGATCGAGAAGGTCCAGTAAAAAACAGGTAATCCTGTTGGTGATCACAATATTTACCGTGGCCATATCAGGACATCTCCTCGCCTCGGGAACAGCTTCCCTTCTGGCCAGGATAGGGATAAAGGTAGACATAGTCCAAGGGACAATACTATATGCATTAGGATTAATGTCCATCCTCGGTGTTCACGAGAGTGGACATATAGCCTCTAACATAAAGTGGGGGGGCGAGATAGAGCTTCCATACTTCATACCCTTCATTCCGCCTTACGGGACCCTAGGCGCCCTGATAACAAGCAGGAAGATCCCTATAAACAGGGATGAGTTCTTCGACCTTGGAATATCCGGCCCGGTAGCAGGCTTCATCGTGGCTATAGTGGTCTCCTTTGCTGGGGTTCTAACGTCTCACGTGATCCCGCCAACGGTTGCCGCTCAATGGGAGAAAAGCGGGGAAGTAGCAGCTCTTCCTATACCCGTGCTAGTACATATTTTTGAGTATGCTTTGGGTTTGGCATCCAAGGGAATGCTCCTCCTCTCTCCCCTCGCCGTCGCGGGCATAATCGGACTGATAGTTACGTTCTTGAATCTGCTGCCTGCTTCCCAGCTCGATGGAGGTCATGTGATATATTCACTGGTAAGAGACGCCAAGAAGAGGACAGTAGTAGGGTGGCTGGCAGCCCTACTTACGCTTCCGGTGAGTCCCATGATGGCACTGATAGTTATCTTCCTCATGGCGATGGTTCCTCATCCCCCACCGCTTGATGAGTACACCGGAGTATCGAAGCGCAGGAAAGTTCTCGGCTCAATTTTGTAC
>CAZGKA010000027.1:0-2543 GCA_964525965.1 uncultured Nitrososphaerota archaeon | reverse complement strand
TCATATCTTGACTCCTTTATCCTTCTGGAGATCTCATTTAGATCCAGTCGCTGTCCTATGTCTGCCGAGGAAACTACATTTTGGATCTTTATTTCGGGCTCTCTCTCGAACCGAATCCCCCTTTTCCGCTCCTTCATGGGTTCTGCGTCCTCACTCATTCCAAGGTACCCGGGAAGTATATAAAAAGAAGCTTCCTATTTAATTTGTTCTTCTGAATCAGATTCGGCGGAGCCCTCCCCCTCCTCTTCTCGGCCGGCGGATTTTCCCTTAGATGCCTTGATCAGGTCAGTGATAACCAAGAACGCTATGGCTGCCACAATTATAGCCCGCCCCTCCCAGCTCTGGAAGAAGAGCAGGATGTAACCAACAACGGGTACTCTGACAGGATGTCCGCTGATCTCTAGTACCTTTCCGTATATGTCATTTGGCGTCCTATAGCCCGGATCAGGGACAGGGTTGTTGTCTCCTTTTGTTATGAAGATCTCCGTGCCTCCCTCGTGATATATTTCAACTACTCTGTGGACTATCGGGGTCTCACTCCAGGGAACCCTGAACACTATGATGTCCCCGACCTTTATCTCATTAGCTGGAACTTTATAAATAAATATAAGATCTCCCCTCTCTAAGGTGGGCCTCATGGACCCGGAGGTCACCACTGCCAACGGAGACTTCACACCGAACAAGGCCTGAAACCCGAAGTCTGTTACCAGGAGAGCTATCACGAATATGAGTACTAGATAACCTACCTCTCTCAAGATTTTCTTTGCTCTCGCATTCAAGGAGATCGCCCTTTTCCCTCAATGATCATTGTAATTTGGTTGCTGTCCGCTGGGAGGACGACGATTTCTTTTAAATTTAAGTTCTTCCCTCGTCAGATGGCTTCTACTCTCTTTATCCCCTCACGCCTCACCTTTCTTATGATCCTATAGCCGCATCGTGGGCACTTATAATCCTTGAAGATTTCCTCCATCTCCTCTTTGAGAAAGACATACCCACATCTCAGACACTCATACATCCTCGAGTCACCCCGCTATCTCTATCTTGTCTTCTGAAATGCCCCACTTCACAAGTATGTCCTTCACTTTATAGAGGTGGTTGCCCTGAAGTATTATGACCTTCTCGTCCTTCTTGTAAGTACCTCCACAGGCTAGTTTGCTCTTGAGTTCCTTCAATAGACCCCTGATATCGATGTCCTTGGGATCGAGACCCTCTATAACAGTTACATCTTTCCTGTACTTTCTCTTCTCGGACTTGATCACTACTTTCTGCTCTTCCTTGGAAATCTCTCCACACACACATAGCTCCTTAGGAAGGCCACATATCGGACACCTGTCCTCCGCGCTCATTTTTTCCTGATCCCTTCTCCCTCTTTTTCTCCTGTAAGGATTCGGGTTGACGATCAGATTTAAACATTACCCCAGAATGGATACACTTCTCAGCAATAGTTCCCGGCCGAGATCAGGAGCTCTCTTCAAAAATTGGATGGGTGCGGAGGGTCACCTTCCCTCCGCCTCGGCTAAAGCAGCCTTCTTCTCACTCTCCTTTTTCTGCTTCAGCCATATGGGCCTAACTTTCTCGAGCAACTCCTTATACCTATTTCTGACGGTGACTTCGGTAACTCCCGCTGCCTGAGCTAGCTCCCTCTGCGTTCTGTGGATTCCCATCTCGTTACAAGCCATATAAACAGCAGCTGCTGCGACACCAACAGGTTCTCTCCCCATGGTGGCCCCAAGCTCCTTGGCTATCTTAAGTATTCTGGTAGCTTGAGTGGCCACCTCCTCCGGAAGGTTGAGTTTGGTGCATATCTGGTAGGCATACCTTTCAGCCTTCGGAGGAGGTATCTTTATCCCCAGCTTCCTGAACAGGAACCTGAAACTTCTTCCAACATCCTTCTCTTTAAGATTGAAGAAACTAGCCACATTCTCAAGAGTTCTCGGAACCTCCGTTCTCCTGCACGCAGCATAGACGACAGCAGCCACCATAGCATCCATGCTCCTGCCCTTAACCAATCCCTTGTTAGCAGCCATCCTATATAACCTAGCCGCATCCTCAACAGTCTCCTCTGGTATGTTCAGAGCATCAGCTATCTCCTTTATTTTCATTAAGGCCGGTTCTATGGTTTTCTCCTTGGAGTCGCTGACATGTCTCTTCGTTCTTCTCAACTTGCGTACGGACTTCTTGCTGGCACTATCCTGTCCGATTATCCCAGTATCCAGTCCGAAACTTGGCCTAACTGGGGAGATAGGCGCCCCCGTATGAGCTCTTTTAACGTACTCATCAGAATCAAAAGCCCTCCAGTCCTTCATGTTGCTAGCTATTCCTACGGAGATCACCAGCCCACATTCAGCGCAAACGAGCTCCCCAGTGTCAGAATCTTCTATAATATTAGTACTACCACACCTGGGGCACTTTAGCTTCTCCTCCTTCTCCAAAACGAGCACCTCCTAAGGAAAAGTTTTAATATCACTTTTCCAACTACCCCTCCAATGAGGGTATTTAAACTTTACTGAAAACCCTCACCGAACCTTCGGATAAAACTCCAT
>CAZGKA010000026.1:0-21440 GCA_964525965.1 uncultured Nitrososphaerota archaeon | reverse complement strand
ACCTGAAGAATAACATTCACGTCGGTTTGGGAACCGACGGAGCCGCCAGCAACAACATATTGGACATGTTTGAGACCATGAAGTTCGCCGCTCTAATTCATAAGGGACATGAGAGAGATCCCACCGTGGTCAACGTTCGTCAGGTACTCGATATGGTCACGAGGACTCCAGCTAAGTTCTTAGGAGTTAAACTGGGGGTAATAGAGCCCGGGACAATGGCCGACGTGGTGATCCTAGATCTCAAGAAGCCTTGGTGGACCCCGCTTCACTCGCCGGAGTCTCACTTAGTCTATTCTGCTAGATCTTCAGACGTAGTTCACGTGATAGTCAACGGCAAACTCGTGATAGAGAACGGCAAACTGACTACTCTGGACGAAGATCGGATAATGGAGGAAGCCGTGAAAGCCTCACTGGATCTCCTCGAAAGATCCGGTGTTAAGTCTTTTCTCAATAATAAGCTCTAGATAGCTCTTTTTAACTATTTTATCGTCTATTCTCATCTTTTTCACGAGCATCTCAACGGATTCCCCCTCTATCTCAACAAACTCTCCTAGTTCATCCACGAAATCTAGGCAGATCTCACAATCAAGTCCATTCAACCGGTAGATCCTCCTTTTCTTTCTAACCTCAGCCTTCTTCGAGAGCCCTTTACTATCCAGTAATCTGTAGAGATGCTCAATTGACGAAATGCTATCGGCAGGTACCCCTGCAGCTCTCAAAGCCTCTAAGCATTCTTCGCTGTCGAGAGGCCCCTCAATCTCTTCTCTTATCTTAATTCCGTTTATGATCCTCCTAGGCCCCTTATACGTTACTAACAGTCGATCATCCTCCCTTCTTATCCTGAGGACTGAATCTCTCCTCATGAGGCGCATATCCTCATAGTCGAAGAATTCGTCCTCTTGGGTGACGACCTTCTCGAGCTTCAGCCTGAGCCCCAATTTCTTAACGAGTTTCAAGAACTTCTCGTGCTTTACCCTAAGCTTGACCTCCTTCTCAAGTCCCATAGTGAAGGTCCTCCTGTTATAGTGCGGGGGGTGGGATTTGAACCCACGAACCCCTAAGGGAGCGGATCTTAAGTCCGCCGCCTTTGTCCTGGCTTGGCTACCCCCGCGCCATCCGAAGAGCTAGTGTAAAGGATCACATGGCAGTAAATAAACATTCTCATCCTTCCCCCCGACCCCTCAGCGATAAAAATAAAAGCAGACCTCCTACTGCTTCCTCGATGGAGGTAAAAATACTCTCAGACGAAAGGTGCTTCAAGATATTCAAACTCTGTGGGATCTCTGGACCTAAAGTAGCGGCAGACGTGGAAGAGATCAGAACGGAGCTTGAGGCCAAGGGGCAGAGGGGGAAGGTCCTGATAGTCCCCTCTCCTTATAAAGAGGAGATAACTCAGTCCCTGAAGAGGACCAGAAAAAAGCTCCCCAAGAATGTTTTTCTTCTATCGATTCCTGACTTCTTAGGGGGGGCTGAGGGCGAGGATATCGCTTCCGTGATAAGTAAAACTCTCGGTGTCAAGGTGGATATAGAGAGTCTTGCTGGAAAGGGTGGTGTTTCGGGTGGAAGGTAAAATAACTCGTGTCGCAGGCCCAGTTGTTATGGCCAAGGGGCTCTCCGGCTCCAAGATGTATGAGATGGTCAGGGTAGGCAAAGACAAACTGATAGGCGAGATAGTTCGACTAGTGGAGGACAGAGCCGAGATTCAGGTTTATGAGGACACAGGAGGACTGAGGCCAGGAGAACCAGTGGAGACTACAGGATCTCTCCTTTACGTGGAGCTTGGACCTGGCCTGATAGGGCAGATCTACGATGGGATACAAAGACCTCTGACCCTGATCAGGGACGAATGTGGAGATTTCATAATGAGAGGGGTCGTAGCAGAACCCCTTCTGAAGAAATCCTGGAGCTTCGAACCAAAAATAAAACCGGGAGACAGAGTTGTAGGCGGAGATACCATAGGCGAGGTTCCGGAGACTGAGTTAGTGACCCACAAGGTGCTTGTCCCTCCGAACGTCAGAGGCACGGTCAGGAGTGTGGAGCCTGAAGGGGACTACACAGCTGATGACGTGGTTGCCACGGTTGAGACGGACTCCGGGGAGGTAAAACTTACGCTGAAGCAGAAGTGGCCTGTTCGGATTCCAAGACCCTATAAAAAGAGGCTTGATCCAACGGAGCCGTTGATAACCGGAACAAGAATATTGGACTTCTTGTTCCCAATAGCCAAGGGAGGTACGGCAGCGGTTCCCGGTGGCTTCGGCACCGGAAAGACAGTTCTTCAGCATCAATTGGCCAAGTGGTCCGATGCCAGCATAGTCGTCTATGTAGGATGTGGTGAGAGAGGAAATGAGATGACCGATGTCCTGAGGTCGTTCCCCAAGCTCAAAGACCCGAGGACGGGCAAGCCTCTAATGGAAAGGACTATATTGATAGCAAACACCTCCAATATGCCCGTGGCTGCTAGGGAGGCCAGCATCTACACAGGAATAACCTTGGCGGAGTACTATAGAGATATGGGCTATGATGTCGCGCTTATGGCTGACTCCACTTCTAGGTGGGCCGAAGCTCTGAGAGAGGTCTCCGGTCGTCTAGGAGAGATTCCAGGAGAAGAGGGCTATCCTCCGTATTTGGCGGACCGTCTGGCTGAATTCTACGAGAGGGCTGGAAGGGTAATATGTCTGGGCTCCGAGGACAGAATAGGGTCGGTAACTGTAGTGGGTGCCGTTTCCCCGCCTGGAGGAGACTTCTCCGAACCCGTCACACAGTCCACCTTGAGAATAGTGCGAGTCTTCTGGGCACTCGATAAGTCGTTAGCGGAGCAAAGGCACTTCCCTGCAATAAGCTGGCTTACTAGCTACTCGCTTTACTCTGATATGCTCGAGGAGTGGTTCAAAAAGAACGTGGCTCCCGATTGGGGGGCTTTAAGAACAGAGGTCAGCTCCATACTTCAGAGGGAGTCTGAGCTATCCGAACTTGTGAAGCTCATAGGAGCTGATGCGCTTCCAGAGAAGGACAGACTAACCCTCTATGTAGGCAGACTTCTCAGGGAAGACTTCCTGATGCAGAACGCTTTCCACGAGGTGGACACCTACTCTCCGCCTACGAGGACTTACAAAATAGCTAAGGTGATAATAGACCTGTACAAGGCCATGTCCTCGGCCCTGAACAGAGGAGCTTCTCTATCCGAGATAACTTCACCCGAGATACGGAAGATCCTCTCGCAGCTGAGATATATGCCTGATGAGGAGTTCGAGAACGCGCTGGCTGAGCTGAGAAATATGATGAAGAAACTGTTCGGGGAGGTGTCTAGTTGACGAGTCTAGCTCCCAAATATTATAGGACTGTTCGTGAAGTGAGGGGTCCCCTGCTCATAGTTGAGAAGACCAAGGAGGTCGGGTACGGCGAGATAGTCAGGGTTATAGACCCTAAGGGAGAGGAGAGGAACGGCTCCGTGATAGAGACTGGAGAAGGGTACGCCATAGTGCAGGTGTTCGAGGGAACCAGTGAGATAGATGCCGATAGAACGGCAGTGACCTTCCTAGGAGATACCCTAAAGATACCGGTTTCCCAGGACATAGTTGGAAGGGTTCTCAACGGGAGAGGGGAGTTCATAGATGGCGAGCCCCCGGTAGTTCCTGACGACTACTTGGACGTCAACGGTCTCCCGATAAATCCCACGGCCAGAGAATACCCGAAGGACTTCATGCAGACGGGCATATCCGCCATAGATGGAATGAACACCCTGAGCCAGGGTCAGAAGCTTCCTCTCTTCACCGGAAGCGGTCTGCCTCACAACCAGCTGGCAATGCAGATAGCAAGACAGGCAAAGGTTCCTGGGAAGGAGGAGGAGTTCGTCGTGGTCTTTGGAGCGATGGGAATATCCTACGAGGACTACAAGTTCTTCGTCAACAACTTCGAGAGGACAGGAGCACTCAGCAGATCCGTTTTGATAGTCAACCTAGCCGACGATCCAGTAGCTGAGAGGATTTTCGCTCCCAGGCTGGCTATGACCTATGCGGAGTATCTCGCCTTCACCTTGGGAATGCATGTTCTCGTCATCTTAACCGACATGCTCAGCTATGCTGAAGGATTGAGAGAGATTTCTGCTGCTAGGGAGGAGATGCCTGGAAGAAGAGGGTTCCCAGGATACCTATACACAGACTTGGCCTCCATATACGAGAGATGTGGTAGAATACTCGGAAGGAAAGGGAGCGTGACCCTGATACCGATAGTAACCATGCCTAACGACGACATAACCCATCCTGTCGTAGACCTGACGGGTTACATAACGGAAGGACAGATTTTCTTGGACAGAAACTTGCATAACAAGGGCATCTATCCTCCGATAAACGTGCTTCCATCCCTCTCTCGTCTGATGACTGAAGCTACTAGGTACACCAGAGAAGATCACAGAGATCTCAGTAACCAGCTCTATGCAGCCTACGCTAGAGCGCAGGAGGTCAGGAACTTGGCCCTGATAATCGGAGAAGAGGCTCTCGAGGAAAGTGAGAGGAGATACTTGGACTTCGGCAACGCCTTCGAGAGAAGGTTCATAAACCAGGGATTTGAGGAGAACAGAGATCTAGATTACACTCTGGATCTGGGATGGGAGCTTCTCGCGGAGTATGTGCCTGAGGAGGACCTCACTAGGATACCGCGCAAGATAATAGAGAAGTATCATCCTAAGTACAGACATAAAGGGGTCGTGGAAAGCGAAAAGAGCTCCTGAAATCCTTTCCAACTATTTTTCGGAAAAGGGTGGTTCACCGTGAAGGTAAAGCCGACGAGAATGGAGCTGATAGCCCTTAAGAGGAGGTTGAAGCTGGCCGAGAAGGCATACGATCTCTTACTCGACAAAGAGAATGAGCTTGTTTCGGAGCTTTTTAACACTTTGAGGGAGTATTCCACAGTCTACCGCAGAGTTATGGAGGCGTTAAGGAAAATAGACAGAGGAATTTCCCTTTCAGAGGTAGAAGTTGGCCGTTTAGAGACGGAAAGACTCCTCTCAATGAGAAAACCATGCTATGAAGTCGATGCTCGCCCTCTGAACCTCATGGGGTTGCGCCTAGTCCAACTGGGCCTCAGAAAAATAAGGGAGCCTGTAAAAGTCACAAACCTCATATCGAGCCCAGTTTCCTTTATACTTGCAGAAGAAGAGGCCATGAAGACGGCAGAAGAATTCATGAAGCTCATAGAGCTCGCCTACAAGATGGAGAACCTCTCCAAGGAGATAGCTAAGGTGAGGAGGAGGGTTAATGCACTCAATTACCGGCTTATACCCGAGATAAAAAGGAACATAGCTCTCATAGAGATGGCCCTCGAGGAAAGAGAGAGGGAAGAGCTCTTTAGATTGAGAAAGATAATAGAGATAAGAGAGACTGCGAAGTCGGCATGAGAAGAAAGGAGAAGCCCTCCACTAACTTTTTCAGAGGCGAAAGGGTTTTTCTTCTTCTCCTTGTTTCAATGGCGGGGGGTTCCTCCAAAGCACGACTAAATTTTTATCTCAAATAACGATCCTCCTCTTGTGGGCACAGAGATAAGGCTTAGGCTTAACGAGAGGATGAAGCAAGCTATAGAATCTGCCATAAGTTACTACGGAATTGAAAAGCTATCTGAGAAATGTGGGATATCTCCAGAAGAAATTAAGAGCGCCTTAGACTCGCTGGAGATACCTTCGTCCTTGCTTGTGGCGGCGTGCCTCTTAAACTCAAGGAGAGCAGATGCTAAACAGCTCCCAACCTACTATCGTGATGTGTTGGAGTGTATGAAGGGCTCAGAGGTAACTCCTTCCAAAAAGCAGGAACCAAAAAAAGATAAAGAGGAAGCTGAGGGTGTTGAATCTGAAAGGCTTGTGAACGAGGTCAGCGGAGAAGACGTTCAGCAGGAAAGTGAGATTCAACCGGAGCTACCAGTAAGTTTTAGAATAGCTTCCAAAAGTATAGCGCTTTTGGTTGACATGATAACGATAATAGCGGTCTCTTGGTATCTGTTTAAGACGTTCTTACCCTCCTACGGGGTGTCCGAGAATCTAGCCCAGCTTCTAGGGATAATATGTGGAGTAATAATCTCGAATTTCTTTATAATAATAAAAGTCATAAGAGGGGGAGGCAGAGGGAGGAACACTCATCGGAGCTAAGCTCATTTCTAATGGCCGAATGTACAGACCTAATTACATCCGACACAACCTTCTTGAGCTCAAGATAGGCTATAGGGACGACAGCATACCCAGGGTTGGCTATTATCGGACGGAGCTTCCTCATTAAAATGAATCTCCTCCTGCTCTCCATTTCTATTGAAAGCTCCTCTATCTTCTGAGAGCTTACCTCACCAAACTTCAGTTTTTCTCTCACTACTCCTAGCACTGCCTCAGCAGACCGTAGAGAAGAACACTTCTCCACTACATCTGGGTAGAGGGTTCCTCTCCGGATTATGTTAGTCATGATGGTCTTTCTATGGGCCCCTAGTTCTGAGCCTTTAAGCAAAATGGTCACATTTCTAAGGTCGATGTCGGCTTTAACTACTTCGAAATACTCCTTACAACCTCTTCCACTCGATTTTGCGAAGAGATCGTATTTCATCTCCATGGCTGAGCGGTATATAGCTGCCTCTAGGAGGCCCAAATCACCGACCTCACTGTAAGCCTCCAGTCCGCTCTTGACAGCAGTTCTCCACTCATAACTCAGGGAGGATAGTAGCGTGTCGCTGTCCATGGAATAAGCAGCGCGAAGCAGCTCTAAATCATCGACTGGGGAGAAGTAGCTGCTTATCTCCTCCCAATCCAAACCAAGCATCTTGCCGGAGAAAAGAAGCGCTAAGTTCTTGGCCCTGTACTCGTAGACGACGGACTCCATAGCTTTCTTTAGACTGGACTTACTTGTGAGGCCTTGAAGTTCCCTGACCTCCCTCACAAATTCTCTGCAAAGCACGGAGTCCAGATTCTCTCCGCTTTCCCATCTGTAGTTCATGGTCTTAACTAGCTCGTCAACGCCCCTATTACAGGAGGCCCTCAGCTCCTCTTCAGGCGGTATGGAGTTGAACCTTCCGTACACCACAGCATTGACGAAGTAGTCCGTTTTCAGCTTCATCGGATCCACCCAACCAATCTAAGAAAATATATATTGGACAAAATTAAAATTTTAAAGTTTATACTGAATTTGTAGCAGCTTTTCAGATCCCTAGGACTATCAGCAGGGCTACAACTAGTCCGTAAATCGCCAGAGCCTCGGAGAGAACGACTCCCAGTAGAAGTCTAGCAAATAGCTTGGGATCCTTGGCAGTTGCCATGGCCATAGCATTCCCTGAGAGACCTATTCCTATACCAGCTCCTAATGCTGCGAGCCCTATCGTGAATCCGGCCGAGAAAGCTGAGATAGCTTTGGCAGCTTCGGTTATCGCTGAGAGCTTGAAGAAGAGCAGCAGTCCAACTATTAGTCCGTAAATCGCCAGAGCCTCGGAGAGAACGATGGAGATCAAGTTTCTGCTTATAGTCTCTGGCCTCTCAGCACCAGCTCCTGCTACCGCTGGGGAACTCCACGCAATGCCTATACCTGCTCCAATAGCGGACAGTCCGACTGCTAGTGGAAGAGATGAATACTTGAGCACTTCCACGATGGGATCCATTGTCTCAACCACGCCTCGAACTCAGCCGTTTATTTAAAATCTTTGTGCAGGTATTCCTCCGTAGATTACCCACTTGCGCTTGTCTTGGAATGGGCTGAATGGATATCCAGTTCCGTCGTAGAATTTCATGAACCACTCAACCCAGTGAAGCCTTAGAGCATGCATGAAGGCTATTGCTCCCTCCAACGTCAATACCAAGAGGTTACCTCCCAGCTCTATGACAAGGCCCGCTATGAAGTTCGTCGGATAACACATGAAGGCAAGTCTTATGAAAACGATCATCAGAGCCTCATGAGCCATGTTCAATGCCCACAGCCGCAGATAAGATATCGTGTGGCCTAGGGACTCAAGACCCACTTCGAAGACCTCCATGGAGCCCATCCCGATGGATGAAAGGGCTTCTTTCAGGCTGTGCCCTTCCTCCACAACCTCCTTTATTGGGTGTCCCATCAGCATTATTAACAGAGGTATCGCTAGAACTCCGAGGAACATCGGATTAAAGTATATTCCGCTGAGGTCCAAGTGCCACGTTGGGCAGAAGAACTTGTAAGCTATCGGATAGGTGAACATTAGGTAGAACGCCAGCCAAGGTACCGGCCCAACCAGAGCGTCTAGGTACTTCCTGTTCATTAGGCAGTTGGCTATTGATAGGACTATGCCCGTGGTTATGTGGACGACTCCTACGAAGAGGGCTATTATTATCGCTCTGT
This sequence comes from uncultured Nitrososphaerota archaeon, assembly GCA_964525965.1. GTDB lineage: Archaea > Korarchaeota > Korarchaeia > Korarchaeales > Korarchaeaceae > Methanodesulfokora. Next base: position 13,113 of record CAZGKA010000026.1, on the reverse strand, counting down.
TCGTCTCCTCCATGGGGTGAAATAGACCGAACTTGAAGAACCTATCGGGACCGAATAGGTCTCCATAGATAAATCCGAAGATTATCGCTCCTATTCCCAGAGCAACTAGAAACTGCCCGTTGTTAACAATCATCCCTGTAATACCCTCAAATTTTCTCTTCTTACTTATGTACATGGACAGCAGGCCTACAAGCAGTATCACGAAGCCCTGGCCCACGTCTCCGAACATCATGCCGAAGAACAGCGGAAATGTCAACCAAGCAAGTATCGTTGGATTTATCTCCGTGGACTTAGGAAGGCCAAAGGCATTGACCAGGCTTTGCACCGGGGATAAAATCTTCGGGACCCTTATCAGGGTCGGTGGGTAGTCTCTCACCCTAACTACCTCTATTACGACCAATCCGTTACAAAGCTTTTCCAAGTCCTCGGCTATAGATCTGAGCCTCTTTTCCGGAACCCATCCGTTAACCACGAAGAAGGACTCGTACTGCGAGTTTTTGCCTAGAAAGTCAAGCCGTCTTCTGAGGGAGATGACCGCCTCTTTGAAGGGTATGATCTTGTCCGAGAGGTCCTTCCTTATTCTCTCAAGCTCATCTATCAGAGAGTCGAGCTCCTTCAGACAGGAATCAACAGGCTCTCCGGAAGCAAGCCTTCCATAGAGGGACTCTGTTTTGGCCATTATCTCGTTAATGCGATCGTACGGCTCTTTAACCATTCTATACAGGGAGCTCACGGCGGCTCTTATATCGGCGGGAAGTACGAGCTTAGAGGGGGTTCCCTTGGGAACTATCTCATTGAGATAGTCAACCATTTTACTGATCTCTTCACATCTGCTTATCAGCTGATCTATGTCCTTTGGTCTGCCTGCTATTTTATTCCCTCTAACATGGAAGACCTGATTCTCTGAGAGATAGTCCATGAGAGCGGAGGAATACCTTTCTTCCACCCATATGTTGACATCTACGAACTTCTCTGAGCGGTAAGTTCCCATATGGAATCCCCTCTCAGGACGAGAGGATCCTGATGACTTGGAGCCTTAACTTATCCCTAGCCTCGTTCATTCGACTCTCGAGCGTGGTCTCTATCCATATCCTCCCGTCCTTAGTTAACACAACTCCTCCGCACTTGCTCTTCAGTGTATCCTCCGCCTCAACTTCAACGCCGAGCTCCCTCTTAAGAGTGTCTACTTCGTTTCTAAATCTGACAGGAACCTTAACCTTGATGTCCTCTCCCTCTAACTCTTTCGAGGCCGCTTTGGTGAGCCTGATCGTTTCCTCAAGGGCTCTTTTGTCGTCCGAAGTGTAACGGTCCAGTATTCTTTCAGCGTCGTAGAAAATTCTACTCACGATCTCGTTCTTCTTTCTATTTCTGGCAGCCCTGATCTCATATCTGGCCTGGCCAATGATCTTGTCCGCCTCAACCTCAGCCTCCTTCCTGGCCTTTTCTACAATCTCCTCTGCCTTCTTCTTAGCCTCCTCAATGATCTCCTTCTTTATCTCCTCTGCCTTCTTCTTAGCCTCCTCAATGATCTTGTCCGCCTCAACCTCAGCCTTCTTGATGATCTCTTCCTTAACCTTAGCTATACTCCCGAACAATTTTCTCAGCCTCCTCCTGGCTTATGTCTAAAACGGAGCTGATAACAAGAGCGACGGCCTTGTCCATGTTTCGAGTCAATTTCTCCTCAATTTCTTTCTCCTCCTTGGGGATCTCCTTCTTTATCTCCTCTGCCTTCTTCTTAGCCTCCTCAATGATCTCCTTCTTTATCTCCTCTGCCTTCTTCTTAGCCTCCTCAATGATCTTGTCCGCCTCAACCTCAGCCTCCTTCCTGGCCTTTTCTACAATCTCCTCTGCCTTCTTCTTAGCCTCCTCAATAATACTCTTAGATTTCTCGATATCTCCTTTTATCTCGGCTAGAACTTCGCTTTCGGCCATTTTAGACGACCTTCCGCGTCCACCTCATGTCCTCATTGGAAATATAAATACATAATCCCCCACTGGAGGGGGAGCAGTAAGGCTTTTACACAAGATTAATCCTCACATGGGATAGAGGGAGGGGCAGTGCTCGACGCAGAGCTTCTCTATCTCGGATTTCTGATGGTCCTATTGGGAATACTGCTTTTGATCTTATACCCGTTCATGGGGTCCCCCAAAGGGGACCAGGAAGATCACGAGGAGAAGACCGAAGCCGCCGGCATAGTGATGATAGGGCCTCTCCCTATATTCATAGGAAAGAACGTGGATCGAAACCTGGTCTTTTTACTCATAATACTGATGGTAATTCTCATGATATTCGGACTCCTCCTCTCCCTACCCACCATCGGGAGGCTGGTGAGTTGAACAGGAACATCGTTCCAGCAATTGCTTTCGGCTTGATAACAACAGGGCTCCTTCTAATTGCTCTGAGCCTACTAATAGGCGGTGGGTCAGGGGGATCAACGATATCAGGAGGAGGAGTCGTCGTAGTGGGTCCTTTGATATTCGCCTTCGGCAAGGGTGTCCCATCGGAACTGATCTTAGTTCTGGTCGCGTTGTCAATGTTCTTGCTGATCCCCTACCTGATCTTCATCGCCCAGCTTTTTAGATTCAGAAGAAAGGAAGGCGAGGTGTGAGGAAGCTTTGGAGGTCTTCATCTCTCTAGACTTCACTAGTCTATCTGAGGCAATAAAAGTGGCTTATTCCGTTGTTCGAGCCGGCATCTCTCACCTGGAAATAGGCACTCCTCTGATAAAGGCCGAGGGCGTGAGAGTTGTAAAAATATTCAGGGAGCTCTTCCCCGATGTAACGATATTTGCCGACATGAAGACCATGGACACCGGGGCCTTAGAGGCATCCCTGGCCTTTGAAAGCGGGGCGGATATATGCAGCGTCATGGGAGCTGCTCCCAGAGCAACTTGGAGGGAGGCTCTAAAGGCCGCCGACAGCTTCAACGGAGAGATACTCTTGGATACGCTCGGGGTCGAGAACGTCCTAAAGCTGATAGACGAAGCCCGCAGAATGGGGATCCATAGAGTCTGCGTCCACAGGGGAATAGACGAAGGAGTTCTTAGAAGCGAATCTGTCGAAGGAGTGAGAGCCTCTGGGCTCAAACTTGGAGCAGCTGGTGGGATAAATGAAGATATACTCCCCACCCTGGTGGGAAAGCTCGACTTCGTGATGGTGGGAAGAGCAGTCACTCGATCCGAAAATCCGGAGGAAGCGGCTAGGAGGATCCTGAGGATATCGCTTAGCGGATGATCAGATGGCCTTCATTCTCGAATTAACACAATCGCTTTCCATCTTAGCTAGATCCAACAGAAGGGAATCGCTGAGCTTCTTATGCCTGTCAAGAATTTCTCTTAACCTCTCCAAGTTTAAGGCCCTTACGCCCGCGCACACCAAGGCCAGATTACCATATCTCTCCGTGAGGAGTCCCAGCTCATATGCGACGTTGGCGAGCCTGGCGTTTCTCACAGCAGGTCTTCCTTTCCTCTTAGAAAGCTCTACAGAGTTCATTGCTTCTCCAGCAGGCCTTCCGTGAAATCCAGCTAACCTCTTGCTGCCGCAGACAGGGCATCTTAAGGAATCAATCTCGATCAGCGTGGAGATTGAGATCCACGAGCCCCACTGCCAGCAGTTAGAACAGACGATAAACATCTGCGTCCTTAGAAGCCTCCTCTTGAACATGCTGAGAAGCCTTCTCATCAGCTCATCTGGAGGAGCTATCTCCAACAGATAGGGAGATCTGACCAATCCCTCGAGGGCCAAGGGTGAAAATTGTTTGAAGGGGCTGACTATTATCCTGAGCTGGCCTCTTCTGTAGGCCTCTCTGATCTCTTCTAACCCATTAAAATCGAGATCCAACGTAAATACCTCGTTCAAAGCTTCCTTATCGATGATCGTATCTCTGTACGCCTCTACAAGTCTTTTCAATCCCACCCTTGTTATGTCGGCATCCTTCCTTATGGCGCCAAATCTTCTAGCCACTTGAACGAGCCTTATTGCATAGAACCCAGTAGATCTGGCGACTTCCCTCTTGTCCACCTCTCTCGAGAGGGCGTTCTTGAGGAACGAGGCTACGGCCTCGCCGCTGATCCCAATGATGAAGATGTGATAGGGATCCGCGTGCACTCTCACGGGGATCCTGAGGTTCTCCAGCACCATGTATGCTATGGTCCTAGCCAGAGTTCTGTTGATCAAAGTTCCTAGATGCGAGTGTACCACAGTTACGTCGCCTACACTCTCCAGCACCAGGTTCTGATCGCTGGGTACGGGAAAACCCTTTTTGACATGCTCTAGGAGAGGTTTAATCCCTCTGATCAGATGATCCTTCTCCGTGAAGGGGAAAATCTTCAGCAGATTACTCACAATCTCTTCCTCAGAAGAGCCTTTTGAGATCATCTCGTGAACCATGGATTTTATCCTTCCGACGGCCTCGGCGGTTCTCCTATCGACCGGTATTTCCTCACCAGCCCAGCTAGGTATAGCTCCCGTCAGGTCCGAGTCTGGAGTGACGAGAATCTTTCCTTTTCCAACCTCCTTCACCCTCCATATAGATCCCCTGAAGACGAACTTGATCCCCGGCTTGATGTATTCGGCCACGAAATCCTCATCCAATGAGCCCACGAAGAAACCGGAGGATTCATCATAGACGGGTATTGTCTTCACGTCCGGTATCGTTGAGAGATTGCTAAAGTAGTACTCCATGACTCGCTGCATGTTTCCCAAAGACACCTCATCTCTTTCTTCGTTATACCATAGGAGTCTTGGCCTCATCGAGCTGAGGAAGCGCGCCACTTCTCTGAGATCCTCCATAGATATTTCCTTATACGGCCAAACATCGGTTATTTTGACGAAAAAGTCCTTCAGGGAGACCTTTCCTCTGATGATCGTCTCTCCTACCAGCTGGTGAGACAGAACATCTAAAGGCCTTCGAAAGAATCTAATGGGTTCTAGATCCTTCTCATAGGCTCTTTTTGCCAATACAAGCGATTCAAGGAAGTCGTCAAAACTGGCCGCTATAATTACTCCTTTAGCAGGCTCTCCGGGCCGGTGGCTCGCTCTCCCAACTCTCTGTAAAACTCTTATTGCTTGGCGCGGTGACATGTACTGAACAACGAGATCAACAGACCCTATGTCTATCCCGAGCTCCAGCGAACTGGTTGCCACAACAGCGTCCAACTCGTCCCTTCTAAACTTTCTCTCCGTCTCTTCTCTCGATTCCCTTGACAGAGAGCTGTGATGAACGCTGATCTTCATGCGATCTTTCGTCAGCATGTGGCTCAACTTGTTAGCCAAGGCTTCAGCAGTAGATCTAGTGTTCGTAAATATCAGGCAGGCCCTGCTAGACTTTATCAGTTCGATTATCCTGTAAATTCTAGCCGAAAGCTCCTCATCTAGATCAGGCGGGCCATCTCTCCCTCTTCCTTTCTCGGGTTTTGGATACTCGACCGAGAGGATGACCTCTCTTTCGGGATTAGACACGATTACCTGCCCAGAATCACCAAGGAAAAACTCTCTAACAAGCTCTGGATCAGGTACTGTGGCAGATAACAGGATTATTCCTGGGTCCTCATTCAGGAGGCTCATCAGTCTGTGCAAAGTAACTGAGAGCTGTACCCCCCTCTTATCATCAACAAGCTCATGCACCTCATCCACTATTACCCATCTCACATTCTTGATTCCCTCTCTAAGCCTCTTCCCTATCAGTAGAACCTGAAGGGTCTCCGGTGTGGTTATTAGGACGTCCGGGGGAGATAGGGCTTGGGATCTTCTTCTATAGGAGCTCGTATCTCCATGTCTGACATCCACACGGAGACCAACGAGATCGCACCAGAACCTTATCCTCTGCTCTAGGTCTCTGTTGAGGGCCCTCAAGGGAGTCACGTAAATGACAGCGATGGGCCTCCCTCTCTTTTTATAAATTTCAGTAATGACCGGCCAGAGAGCCGCCTCGGTCTTTCCAGTTCCAGTGGGTGATATCAGGAGAACTCTCCTTCGGACGGGTATCTCCAGCAGGGCCTTCTTCTGAATCTCGGTCAGTGTAAACTTTTTTCTCTCTATACCTCTCCTGAGAGGCTTGCAAATAGTCTTTAGAGGATCCATCTTCCCTGATCAAATGATTCTCTGAGCGAATCTTAAAGGCATCCTCTGTGAGAACTGAAGAAATATATTTTTAAAGCCATGAGCCTAAACTAGGTCTCGGTAGACCAGTGCGTTTTACTAGGTCTTGACTTGGAAAGTCTGACGCTCATCTACTCCGAAGAGGTGATGATGTATGTCCGAAAGAGTGGCGCCTACCGAGTCAATCCCTGTGATAGTCCTTAAGGAGGGAACCTCGAGGACTAAAGGCAAGGAAGCCCTGAGACTGAACATAATGGTAGCTAAAACTCTAAGCGAGGCTCTTAGGACAACGCTCAGCCCGAAGGGCATGCAGAAGATGCTCGTCGACCCGTTTGGAGATGTTGTCATAACGCATGACGGAGCCACTATAATGAAGGAAATAGAGGTAGAACATCCGACCGCCAAGATGCTCGTCGACCTGGCCAAGGCTCAGGAACAGGAGGCTGGCGATGGAACCACCACCGTGGTTGTGCTGGCGGGAGAACTTCTCTCAAAGGCACAGGATCTCATAGACATGGGTATACATCCAACAGTCATAATAGACGGTTACCGCAAGGCCGCCAAGAAGGCTGTGGAGATCCTCGAGAAGGAGGTGGCCCAGAAGGTTGACTGGAAGGATAGAGAGATCCTCGAGAAAGTTGCCAAGATCTCGATGGGATCTAAGGCTGTCGCGGCAGCTAAGGATCACTTAGCAAAGATCGTTACCGAGGCCGTGCTATCAGTATACGAGGAGAGAGACGGGAAGAGAGTCGTGGACCTAGACCACGTCAAGATAGAGAAGAAGGAGGGTGGCTCTCTGTTCGACACCCAGCTGATAAAGGGACTTGTCATAGACAAGGAAGTAGTCCATCCAGACATGCCCAGGCTCGTCAAGAACGCCAAGATAGCGCTGATAGAGAGAGCTCTGGAGGTCAAGAAGCCCGAGATCTCGTCAAAGATAAGGGTCGTCTCCCCATCCCAGGTCGGAGAGTTTCTCAAACAGGAGAGGGAGATGCTTCGAGAACTCGTCGAGAAGATAGCCGCCACTGGAGCCAACGTGGTCTTCTGCCAGAAGGGCATCGATGATGTGGCTCAGCACTTTTTGGCAAGAAAGGGCATATTGGCCGTCAGGAGGGTGAGAAAGTCCGACATGGAGAAGCTTGCCAGAGCTACCGGAGCCAACATCGTGGTCAATGTGAAGGACATAAGCCCCTCAGATCTGGGAGAGGCTGGCCTCGTAGAGGAGAGACGCGTTGGAGAGGACAAGATGGTCTTCATCGAGGACTGCAAGAACCCCAAGGCCGTCTCAATACTGGTCAGAGGTGGGTCCAAGCAGATGATAGATGAGGTGGAGAGGAACCTGCAGGATGCCCTCAGCGTAGTCAGGGATGTCGTCGAGGACGGAACCGTGGCTCCCGGAGGAGGTGCTGTCCACGCTCACCTCGCTCTCAGGCTCAGAGAGTACGCAAATACCCTTGGAGGGAAGGAGCAGATAGTCGTGGAGAAGTTCGCCGAAGCCCTAGAGGTCATACCACGCGCTCTCATAGAGAACGCGGGAGAGGACCCCGTGTTTCTCATGGCTGACCTCAGAAAGGCCCATACTGAGGGTAAGATATCCTACGGCTTCGACGTCTTCGAGGGCAAGGTCGTGGATATGAGCAGCAAGGGAATAATAGAACCAACTAGAGTACATAAGTATGCAATAGAGTCTGCCGCGGAGTTCGCTGTGACCATACTCAAGATAGACGATATAATAGCAGCGGCTGGCAAGCTTGAGAAGGGAGAAAAGGGAGAGAAAGGTGGCGAGTGAGAAGAAAACCTCTAAACCCCAAATTTTTTCCAAATATGAGTACGTCAGAATAATCTCTGCTAGAGCCCAGCAGATAGCGGCAGGAGCACCTCTGCTTCTTAGAGAGGAGGAAATACCACCAGGTCTCGATGATCCCGTTGAACTAGCAAAGTTGGAATTTGAGAAAGGCAGACTCCCTGTGATAATAGAGAGAGACACCAGAATTAAGGGTAAAAAGGAGTGAAATAACAGCAATCTTTTTATTTGTAGGATTCTCACTAAAGCTCGCACAACATCACCAATAACACCGTGCAACAAGGAGCGGAGGTGTGAGATGTATGAGTTCCGAGAATGAGGGAATAGTTTTTGTCGGCAGGAAGCCTGCTATAAACTACGTTATGGCGGCAACCCTCCAGATAAACAGGGGAGTCAAGAAGATCGTCCTTAAGGCCAGGGGAAGGGCCATATCTAGGGCCGTGGATGTGGCCGAGATAACCAGGCTCAAGTACTTCCCTGGCAAGATAAAGATCTCCGACATAAGGACGGGAACTGAGGAGATAATAAACCCTGACGGGAGCAGGAGGGACATAAGCGTAATAGAGATAGAACTCACCCAGGAGTGAGTTCTCCTGCTCTCTCCTTTTGTTAAAAACTCACCCCTCTTTTTCATAGGACGTCATTATTCTGAAATATCATAATAAACTTTTAACTAAGGAGCGCTTCCCTCACTTTCAGGTTGAGATGAGCAGGGAACAGCTTTTTTGGGTAGATGAGCTTGCTAAAAGGATTTTATCAAACCTAGAAAAAAGAGGGATCAAGAAAAGCGTTTACAGGGTGGAATCCGGTATAGGAGCCAGCGGATTTCCACATATAGGATCTGTAGGAGACTCCCTGCGGGCGTACGCTGTTAAGCTAGGTCTGGAGAACTTAGGAGTGAGGAGCGAGCTTATCGCCTACAGTGACGACAGGGATGGGCTGAGAAAGGTTCCCCACGGGATACCTGAAGATTTCAGAAAGTATCTAGGGATGCCCGTCACGGACATACCAGACCCCTTTGGCTGTCACTCTAGCTACGGTGAGCACATGAGCAGCATGCTTGTAGATGCCCTAGAAAGGCTGGGAATAGAGTTCACCTTTATATCGGGAACGGAGGCCTACAGATCAGGTCTCCTATCTGAAGAGATCTCGATTCTGTTGAAGAACCATCGCAAGGTGTATGACATAGTCAAGGAGGAGGTTGGCACGAACAAGCCGGAGGGCTGGGTCTTCTACTGGCCCGTATGTGAAAATTGCGGAAGAATATACACCACTAGGGTAACGGAGGTTCTCCCTGAAGAGGGAAAGGTTCTCTACGTGTGTGATCAGGAATTTATGGGAATAAAAGGATGTGGACATTCCGGGGAGCAGAGCTATGAGAGAGGTCCCGGTAAACTATCTTGGAAAGGCGAGTTTGCAGCCAGATGGCGCGCGCTAGATATAGTCTTCGAGCCCCACGGGAAAGACATAGCAGACTCGTTCAGAGTAAACGCTAGGATATGTAAAGAGGTTCTCGGTAGGAACCCTCCATTCACCATAACATATGAGATGTTCTTGGACTCTAGCGGCACGAAGATCTCCAAGTCCAAGGGAAATGTCATAACTCCTCAGGACTGGCTCAAGTATGCTCCTCCGGAGACCATAAGGATGCTCATGCTCAAGAGGTACTCGGGCACTAGGAACATATCCCTAGATATGATCCCCCTGTACGTGACAGAGCTCGAGAAGAACCTTACACTTTACTGGAACCTGAACAGAATTAAGAATCCGAGGGATAGGGAGAACCTGAGAAGACTGATGGAATACACCTATCTTCTGAGAGAGGTTCCGAGACCACATCCCTTCTCCTTCAACACGATGATCTCCCTGATGGAGACTCTTCCGATCAATAAACTTGATGAAGAGAGCTTGCGCGAGATGGCGGCGGACCTAATCTCTAGGTATTATGACTTAGACAAGGAAGACCTTCTCAGCGATGAGGTGTTCAAAAGCTACTTCGAGTACGCCCTGAACTTCATAAGGGATATAAGTGGGCTGATAGAAACTCAGCCTCCAGAGCTGGATAACAGAGTGCTTGAAGCAGTTAGAGAGTTCCTATTTCGTTTAGAAGATGACCTTCCTGCCGAGGAAATACAGGAACTCGCCTTTAACACGGCTAGGTCGTTTAACGTACCGGCATCCAAGTTCTTCTCCGCTGTGTACTTCTTCCTCAGTGGCAACACCAGAGGACCAAAGCTCGGTCCACTAATAAAAAGAATTGGAATTTCTAGGGCAAGGGAGATAATTCTCTCCAACATAAATAAACTAGAGAGGTGTTCCCATGGTTGAAGACGAGGAGGAGATAAAAAACCTCCTAGAGCTCCGTAAAATGCTTACTTCCCGTATTGAGAAACTAAATAGGACAGTAGAGCGGCTTTCCAAATACGTCGAGATTTTGGACAAAATTCTGGCGGAAAAAAGCCTAAGAACTGCTGATAAAATAGGCATAAGGCTGGAGAAGGTGAGCGACGTCGTACACAAGGGTAAGCTTGTGGGGCAGATATTGATAGATAGGGAGAGAAAAGTGTTGATTGTCAGACCGGGAGAGCTCAAGGTGGACTCGTCCAAGAGACCGATAAGCTCCTTTTTGGTCAGAGAACTTGAGAAGATAAAAGAAATCGATCCGAACTGTAATTACAAAATATTAAGCGATGAGTCGGGGACCTTAGAGGAGATAATAGTGGAAAACATTCCTCCCAGCGAGCTAAATGATCTCGTGAGGAAGATAAAATGGGCGCTTCAGAAGTCGCTAGTATAAGCTGGATAATGTCAGTCCTATTGCTCTATCCATTGAGTCCCATCGGGAGAACTTATCTCTGATCTTTCTGGCATTATTTCTGTAACTCTCATCCTCGAGGATTCTCCTGAGCATCTCTATCAGGTTATTTATCCTGCTCTGTTCCAGTAAAAGGCCGGCTCCAATTCTCTCCAAGCTCCTAGAGTTTTCTATCTTCTCGGTATGTCCGGGGGTGGGTATCGACACTACTGGGATGCCCAGGAGGAGGGCTTCCGAAAGGACCGTGTGTCCACCCCTGGAGACTATAACATCTGCTTGGTTGAAAAACATCCACTTATTCGATATCCAATTAAATACTATATAGCTCTCGCCCCTGCTTGAGATCCCAGGATCCTCCTCGCTGTCCCCTTTGGACACTAGGAAGAACATCTCTCTTCCGTCATACTTACGGATAATCCTAATTATATCATCGAACAGGCTTTTTCTCTCCTTCTCCGGTCCGGATATCATGACAAGCACGATTTTTCTATCCGAAGGTATATCAAACAAATCTCTGACGGACTCTCCTTTTTCTCTCCTCACCTCAACTAGGGGACCGACGAACTCCAATCTATTTGTTAGAGATCTAGGTAACTTATCCACGTGGGCGCGGCTTATCGTGTAAGGTGGAGGAAAATCTGCCATCAGGACAGTGTTGGACATTCTCCAAGCAAAGCCCATCAGTCTGGCCAAGGCCCTCTCTAGGAGACGTCTCTTGCTTAACAGTATCTTGGGCTGATTGAGGACGACGACGGAAGGAATTTCAAGCATGGAGGCAGCCATGAGGGTGGCTATTCTTGAATCAGAAATAACTATATCTGGATTTATTGCTTCCAGATTCTGGACTTCCTCTCTGAGGTGATTCATGAAGCTCATGGTGTAGACGGGCAAGCTCATGAGCGTTCCTTTGATATCGGGACTACCATCTCTTTTCATTTTCCATACTACCTTCTTTCCTCCACGGAAAACCGGTAAATCAATTGCTTCTCTGGCTAAAAACCTCAGTCCGTCTCCATAGGACGAGAGGAAAACTTCGTTACCCATAGATATGAGCCTTCTGGCTAGGTTCACGCATCTCGAGGCATGGCCATACCCTATTCCCATAAAAGATATGTAGAACTTCAACGCAGGTCCTCCTGCGACGATGGTTTGAGGAAAAGGCTCTCAATTTCCGATCCTTATGACCTCCCCTAGGGGTTTAGTTTCCTCAAAGATCTCTGCTTCAAATCGATAAATCTCAGTATCTTCGCTTTTCCAGCATCCGGGCTCCAGACCAGCTTTTCTACAAGTTTCATCGAGGAAGATCTCCTCATTAAAACCAAATTCCGTGGCTACCTGAGGGAGAAGCAGGCCACTGAATATTCCTCTCTTAACTATTAATCCATGAATTCCTATTTTGATTAGCTTCGGGATCTCGGACCGGTTCTCGGCGAGATCATCTATCCTCTCGGGAGTAGTTAGCACGGAGACCTCTATTATGATATCCGGAAGCTCGTCTAAAGTTAGTGGGTAAAACCTCGGATCCTCTACAGCTGCTGATATGGCAGCCCTTTTAGTCGCTTCCCAAAGAGGATATACGGGATAAGGAAAACCTATACATCCTCTCAGCATCTTTCCTGGATATTTATAGAGCGTGACAAAGACGCCGGACTTCCTCATCAGCTTAGGATTACTTGTTCGATCCTCGGGGATCTTCCCATCTATCAGATATCTCTCGATGGACCTCCTAGCGAGCCTTACAAGGGAGGTCCCCTCCTCAAGGGTCAGCAAAAAGCGCCACCTCCTTCCGATGGTTCAGCTCCCCTTTCCCTTCTCCTTCGTTATTATGTATCCTCCCTCGGCTAATATATCTCTGAGCTTATAAACAGCTCTTCTAACATCTTCCTCGTATTTAGCTCCAGTACAAACCAAGCTTCCTGAAGCGAAAACAAGAAACACCACATTTGGATCCTCCATCCTGAATATTAGACCAGGGAACTGCTCCGGCTCGTAAAGGGTGTTGGGCATCTCCATGGCGAGCTTTTCTATATCAATGTCCAAGAAGAGCTTAGCTGAGGCCACTATGTTCTCAGCTTTGATGAGGGGCTTAGAGTTTATCTTTATGCCGCATTTGTTTAGCTTCTCTATGGCTTTGTGAATGGCTTTAGCGGATTCCTCAACTGATTTAGTTCCTGTACAAACAAATTTACCGCTGCTGAAAAGCAGAAGAGCAGCCTTCGGGGAATCCAATTTAAGTACAAGACCTGGAAATTTATCGGGCTCATATCTTGACTCTTTTATCCTTCTGGAGATTTCATTTAGATCCAGTCGCTGTCCTATGTCTGCTGAGGAAACTACATTTTGGATCTTTATTTCGGGCTCTCTCTCGAACCGAATCCCCCTTTTCCGCTCCTTC
>CAZGKA010000025.1:0-6485 GCA_964525965.1 uncultured Nitrososphaerota archaeon | reverse complement strand
TGACCCCCGACGGCAAGGCGAAGTGGGTCAAGGCCTTCCAGGACTTTACCTGCGTCGTAAACTCCGCTGTCACCTGTCTGTTCACCACATTCGCTCTGGGAGCCGAGGACTACGCTCCTCTGATAAGCGCCGTCACCGGCTGGAACCTGAGCGCCTCTGACCTCATGACCATAGGAGAGAGGATCTACAACCTCGAGAGAGTGATCCTCAACAAGTATGGCTTCAGCGGCAAGGACGACACGCTGCCCGATCGTCTCCTCAAGGAGCCCATGCCCAGCGGACCTGCCAAGGGACACGTGGTAGAGCTCGACAAGATGAAGAAGGAGTACTACGAGCTGAGAGGCTGGGTTGACGGAAAGCCGACCCCGGAGAAGCTGAAGGAGCTCGGAATAGAGATATAAAAAGTACAAACTCCAAACCCTCCTTTTTTGTTCCGCTAGTTTTAGGGCGGGCCACATAAGTTAGCAATTCTTAAAAAGGGGAGCACTGCCGTTCTTGGAGGTACGTCCAATGCCGCCTAAGGTGCTTCAGGTAGAGGTCACCAACAGGTGTAACTTCTCATGCGCCTACTGCATAAGGAACTACTGGAGAGCCAAGCCCAGGGACATGAGGCTGAGCCTGTTTAGGAGGGCGATAGAGGGCGTCGATTCGGTGGAAAGGATCGACCTTTACGGATTTGGAGAACCCCTCCTCAACCCGGAACTGGCCGAGATGATCCGTGAGACTTCAAGGAGGTTCGACGACGCGGAGATATTCCTGAGCACTAACGGCTCAATGGCCAATGAGGAAACCGTGGAGGAGTTGTTCCGGCTGGGACTCAGCTCGATCTCCTTCTCCATAGACACTCTCGATCTGTCCAAGCTCGAGAAAATTCGGAGAGGTGCCATCGGAAGGAGGATAAGGGAGAACCTGCTCTCAGCGCTGAGGATCAAGAGGAGGTTTGATGCTAGCGTGGGGATAGAGGTCGTCGTCACCAAGGAGAACTACTCTGAATTGCCCGAACTCATCTCCCAAGCAGCAGAGGAAGGAGTTGATTTCATAACCGTAACGCACGTGATCCCGTATACCCGGGAAGTATATGAGATGGCCTGCTATCTTGGAATAAGCGGTCCCTCCTTGGAGCTACTGGAGTCTGTGGTCGATGAGGCAGAGGAGATTATACACGGCTCCGTGGTTGAGCTGCTAAGCATGTCGCACTTCGTGAACTACAAACTCAGCAACTACAGGAAGTACAGGGAGCTGTGGGACAAGGCCACAGAGAGAGGATACTGGATAAACCTTCCCCTGCTTCTGTCGCAGAAGGATAGGGTATCTCTAGCTAGAAGATGCGAAGAGCTGTTTAAATCATGCAAGAAGAAGGCAGAGGAATACGGAGTTCTCATGGATCTTCCAGCAGTCTTCCTGGATGCTAAGAACCGTTCTTGCAGATACATGGAGAGGGAGGCCGTCTTCATAAGGTCTGACGGTCTTGTAACCCCCTGCATGGAGTTCGCCTATTCCCACAGCGAGATAGTCAACGGCCACGTAAAGGAGATTCACGAGGTCGTGATGGGAGATCTGAAGAGATCCTCGATCAGTGAGATCTGGGGCTCAGAGGATTACGGGAAGTTCAGGTCGATAAGAAAGGACCTCCCGAGGAACATGCCCTGGTGCGGTGACTGCGTGTACTCCTCCTTGGACTGCTGGTACGTTCGATCAAACGAGCTGGATTGCTACGGCAACACCAACACGTGCAACGAGTGTCTGTACAGCGTCGACATAGCCAAATGCGTGATATAATTTAAACGGAAGATGCGCCCACTATGGATCCGGTGGTCCTCCTTGGAGATACCTCTAATGAAGCCACCTGTGAAAATACTGGAGTACCTACTTCCGGAGGGTTTTCCTAGGAGCACGCTCATGGCGGTACAGGGGGAGCCTGGTACCGGAAAGAGCATGTTACTCGTTGAGATGGCCTACAAAACACTCAAAACGGGAGAACCTGTGATATTCCTCACGATGGAGGATACAGCTCTGACGACCGTGCAGAAGTTCCTGACGATGGGCTGGGATGTCCTCCCATTTCTAAAGAACGGATCCTTCAAGATACTCGACTGCTTTTCCTATAGACTCGAAAACTACAAGCCGAAAAATCTTCCGGAGCGGATAAAGAGGCTGTCCGACGAGATAAGTTCGGGAGTTGATCTTGTGAGCGAGCCCGACAATTATGATCTTCTTTGGAGCTCTCTAGAGAGGGATCTCGAGGAGCTCGGTATGGTGGAGAAGGGAATGGTCCTAGTAGACTCTATGACGGAATTATTGACTGTGGTCTCTGATCAGGCAGACTTTCTTGAGTCGTTAAAGAACCTCAAGGCGAAGATCTGTAAGACGCTTTTTGTTCCCTTTGTCTACTCCCTTCACTTCGGCGTGTTCGACCAGTTCAGAACCGTTCTGGAGTGCTTCGACGACGGCATAGTGGACCTCCGGTTCAGCCCGACCGGACTTCAGAAAGGCCTTCTCATAAAACAGATAAGAGTCAGGAGGATGAGCGGCGTTCCCCACCGGGGTGAATGGGTAACTTTCGATATAAGACGTGGAGAAGGCGTCGTTCCCCTAGAGTAAGAATCAAAAAATTTTCTAAAATCGCTGGAAGCCTCCTCTAACCTTTTTGCTCACAAATCTTTATATAAGAGACTCGGCGTAAGCAAGCACGAGGGAAAATGTTCAGCGGTTGGGAGACTGTAATAATTGGTATAATAGTCATAGCCATCATAATATGGGGTCCTCAGAAGCTCCCTGAGCTGGCCAGATCCATAGGTCAGGCAAAGAAAGAGTTCGAGAAGGCATCTAAAGGGGAAATAGACACATCATCCTCCGATCCCGATAAGAAGATACTAGAGCTAGCTAAAGAGCTTGGTATAGATACCGCTGGGAAGACCAAGGAGGAGATCCTCAAGGAGATCGCTGAGAAAACCTCAAAGAAGTGAAATTGATTCCAAACAGGCAGAACAAAAGAAGGTTACAAGCTGACCACAGTGATAGGGCATGGGCACTGAGGCGCCTTTCTGGGATCATGTAGCAGAGCTCTCAGTGAGGCTCAGGAAAGCTCTCTACCCTTTCTTGGCGATAACCCTGATATTGCTGGTTGCCCCAGCAAATCCAACGGAGATCTTCTCCCTCTCTGGTTTTTATGAGCCTCTCATAGGGCTTATTTTGCAGAAGGTCAGGGAGCAGGTCCTCAACGGAGGCATCATAGGGATAAAGATAAAGGGAGTGACCCTGATAGGTCTGGACTTCTCAACCCCATTGGAGCTCTACTTCCTGACCTCGGTGCTCTTCGGGTTCATATTCAGCTTGCCCGTCATAGCCTATGAGATGTACAAGTACATAGATCCCGCTCTGTACGAGCACGAGAGGAGGATGATATACCCGTTTACCATAGCCTTTACTGTGCTCTTCGTTGCTGGAGCGATTTTTGGCTATTTAGTCATAGCTCCCTTTGTTATATGGGCCATGATACCTTTCTTCGACCTTGTAGGAGCCAAGATGGTCATAAACATCTACGATTTTTACTCGCTAATCTTCCTGACGGTGATATTCACCGGGTTCTCCTTCACCCTGCCTGTGATATACGTCCTCCTCGTCAGGTTCGGGATACTCAGCACCTCCACAGTTGAGAAGAATAAGCTCTACTTCTACGTTGCCCTGTTCGTGATAACAGCAGCCATAACTCCTGACGGAGGTCCTCTGGCCGATCTAGCGCTGTTTCTTCCGATGCTCCTGATGATGGAGGTGGCGATGAGAATAGCCAAGAGATATGAGAAGGAGAGGGTCAGAGGGGAGGAGACGAGGCGGATCGAGAGGAGATGCAAGTACTGCGGGGCGGTAATGGGAGAGGGAGATATATTCTGTCCGTTCTGCGGTAGATCACAGTACTAAGGTTGGGTTCTTACACTAGGCTTCTTTCTTTTCTGGTGGTGTGGGATCAACAGATCCTGGGCACTATCTCTCCGGACGGCGGTTCTAAGATCCTCGATCCCCCCGATACCGTCCTAAGCAGGACTATACCCTTGAATCTCTCACTTCTACGCACCTCTCCGATGAGGCTCGGGGCCTCACCCCTGTTCTCAAGAAACGACAATATTTCGTCTGCGGACTCGGGGCTGACACCGAGGAGAGCTCTTCCCTCACATGCGAGAACCAGAGGATCCACTCCTAAGAGCTCAGTGAAGGCTCTGACCTCCTCCCTGACGGGTATCTTCTCCTCATCCACCACGAGGATGAGGCCTGTTTTCTTGGCCCATTCATTGAGGGAGCCAGCCAGTCCTCCCCTCGTAGGATCCCTAGCAGCATGTATCTCCTCACCGAACTCCGAGATGAGATCCCTCATGAAGCTCAGAGTTCTGACATCGCTTTTCAGTCCTTCAGACTCAACGTCAAATCCCTTCTGAGCTGCCAGTATGGCTGCCCCGTGCTCTCCAATGCTTCCCGTGATTATCAGCTTGTCACCCTCCCTGAGGTTTGAGTCGACCACTGGGCGAGCGGCGATCCCCAGTCCCACTGTGGCTATGAGGACGCCGTCGAGCTGGCCCCTGGGCATGACCTTCAGGTCACCACCTATCAAACTGACGTTCTCCCTGCGAAGCACGTCCAAGAAGGAGTTCAAGATCTCGTCAGCTTTTTCCATTGGAAATCCTTCCTCGAAAACTATCGAGTCCAGAATCGCTACGGGATTTCCGCCCATCATCAGGACATCGTTTATCGTCCCGGAGGCTGCCAGCTCCCCGACATCTCCACCGGGAAAGAAGGGTGGGTTGACTGTGTATGAATCTATAGAAACGACCAAGGAGGAGCTGCCGATCCTGAGCGTAGCCCCGTCATCCAGCTCATCAGTACCGATGCCGTTCAGAGCCCTCTTCATATCATCCTTCAGTTTGGACAGGATCAGCCTCTCCAAGAGCTTCCCGGTCTCGATTCCTCCTGACCCATGTGAGAGAGTTATCACATCCATTTCTCAAATCCTCTCACGATCCGTAAAGGGCATTCTCAATCTCCTTGAAGAGTTTCAGCGTCTCCAAGGCCTCCTTCTCGTCCATCTTGGAGATGACCATCCCCACGTGAACTATTACATAGTCCCCCGGAGATACCTCCTCGAAGGGTGAGATGACCTTCCTTTTAACTCCCCCGAAGTCCACGAGAACCTCTTCTCCGTTGACCTCCACAACCTTCCCAGGTATTCCTAAGCACATCGAGGGATCTAACGAGGGAACATATCTTAAACTTTCCTCGGTCCACTGGAGCTCCTCAAGTGAGCAAGTTTATAGGATCTTCTGTTCAATTCCCTTCCTGGATGCTTCCTCAGTTTAGGTCAAGAGAGCTCGTGCTCAGGGCTGCTGAGGCCATAAAAAAGGAGGCAGAGGGATTAGATCATGTAAAGATAATGAACTTCTGCGGAACTCATGAGTGGACGATAACGCACTTCGGGCTCAGGAGCCTGATGCCGGAGAACATAGAGTTGGTGGCGGGGCCCGGATGTCCGGTCTGCATAACCCCTGGGTTCTACGTTGAGATTGCTGTGAAGTTCGCCATGGAGGGGTTTAGGATCTTCACGTACGGGGACATGTACAAATTGCCCAGCTGGACCGCGAGGGACCTCCCCAACAGCCTGGAAGAAGCTAAATCCGTTGGAGCGGATGTGAGAATAGTTTACAGCATACAGGACGCCCTGAGTCAGGCCGACGAGAAGTCCATATTCCTGGCCCCCGGTTTCGAGACTACTGCTCCTGCAACAGCTGCTGCCGTTGGGAGGGGAATGCTCTTCATAGTGGCCCATCGACTGACCCCTCCCGTGATGAGGTACGTGTTGGACACGCATCCGGGCTCCCCCATAAAAGGGGTCATAGCTCCCGGGCATGTCTCCACGATAATAGGAGCGAAGGCTTGGAGCTTCGTCGTCGACGAGTACGAGGTTCCTACAGTCATCTCAGGGTTTGAGCCCCTTGACGTGATGCTCTCCATATTGGAGATATTGAGACAGATAAAGAGCGGCGAACCTCGGCTCCACAACGAGTACAGGAGGGTAGTCACTTGGGATGGCAACGAGAGGGCTCAACTCGCTATAAAGAAGACCTTCGAGGTGGTGGACTCATCTTGGAGGGGGATAGGAACTATTCCGAGGAGCGGTCTGAGGTTGAAGGAGGAGTTCTCGTCCAGCGATGCGTTGAGGGTGTACGGAATAGAAGAGCCGAGCTTCACAAGCGGAGATCTACCTCCTGGATGCAAGTGTGCGGAGATAACCTTGGGGATGGCCAAACCG
This sequence comes from uncultured Nitrososphaerota archaeon, assembly GCA_964525965.1. Classification (GTDB taxonomy): domain Archaea; phylum Korarchaeota; class Korarchaeia; order Korarchaeales; family Korarchaeaceae; genus Methanodesulfokora. Next base: position 190 of record CAZGKA010000025.1, on the reverse strand, counting down.
ACCGACTGTCCACTCTTCATGAGGAGATGTACTCCATCCCGACCTTATGGTCCGTGCATGGTGTCGTCTGAGGGAACCTGCAACGTCTGGGCTCGACATGGATCAGGAGGGCTGGCTCAGGAGCTGGCCAAGGAGCTCGGGATCTAGGTAAAGCATCCTGAGGAATCTTCCGAAATAAAAGAAAGATCTT